>JAPLIO010000022.1 GCA_026389055.1 Candidatus Melainabacteria bacterium
ACATAACCGTTGATTGCTCTGCAATCACTCTGCTTCTAGCAGGGAGTACCGCAAATGACAACGTAAAACGTTTGCGTTTTCTCGCTCTGCGGATGCCCATCAGAGCGTTATTGTCAACAGTACCTAGGTAAGCGTGAGATTACTTTAACCAATAGCACAAAATAAAACCGCTTGCGTTTTTAAGCTATTAAGATTATTTTTAATAGTGTAAGAACCCACGCAATAATAGAGGACATTCAATAATGATGAGTAGTAATACCCTAGGCAATACGGATTTTAACCCAATTAACGGAGTAGTACCCCCCCCTAAAGGAAAAGCGACTTTACAAAAAGATGACAAACTGAAGTTAGCCCCAAGCCAGCCTGATAAATTTGAGAAAACTACGGCTAGCCCTAGAAAAACCGCAGAAGCTACGCCTACAAAACAAGCTGAAGAAACACCTACCCCTGTAGCCACTAAGCAGGGAAACCCGTGGTTATTGCCTGTAGCGGGTTCTGTAGCGGGGTTAATACTTTCAGGCATTATGTTTTTTGTGGGGAAGGATTTAGCCACCAAAGAAGCGTTGAAGGTGGTGCGGGAAAAAAGTGGGCAATTGGGCGATGATGCCGAAAAGCTGGGAGCAAACATTGCTAAAGCCATTAAAGACGCTAAACAACCTGCTTCAGAAGGGGTAGCTGGCTTAACCAAAGAAATGACAGAACAGTTACAAGCAATACTAACAGGCGATCAGAAAAAATTAGAAGGCATTGCGTTGATAAAAGAAATAACAGTTCAACAAACAGGCTTTGAAGGTCAACTTCGGACTGCTTTAGAAGCTAGTGGGGTACAGAGTACCGATTTAGCAGATAAAGACCTTGCTGGATTATTAGCATTAGCGAAAGCGGAGCTAACCAAACCGCAAGGGGGTGGTGGCGTGCTAGACCCAGTAGTTGCTGAGCAATTACAGCAATTAAAGCAATTAAAAAGTGGCATTATTGATAGCTATACAGCTGACCCAGAACTAGACCAAACAGTAAAAGACCCTGTGGCAAGACTTGAAACGTTACGAACAAATTTCCATCAACAAAACGGCGTCTTAAAGGCAGTGAAAGAACTTTATGAGCAACTAATACCAGAAGGTCAAGAAACAAATGCTGTCAAACAACTAGCAGCTATTGCCCAGCATCAAGATATGGCAAAGTTAGAGAAATTTACCGCAGAAAGTCTCACGGCTGGTTGTCATTGGTCAGGTAAGCTAATAGCTAAGATATTAGAAACAAAAGAAGAGAGTCCGTTAAATAAGATATTAACAGAAAAAACGGATCTACTGAATAATGGGCAGGGGCTATTGAGAAGTGAAATGTTAGAGGCACTTAAAAATGGTTTTGACGATAAGGGTCATATCTACAATTCTGGTAGTGCCGATAAAGCTTACCAATTAGGGTTTATCATAAAACATGACAGTAATAATACATCCTTTACTGTACCTACGCCACATACTCAAGTAATGAGGATACTTTCTGAATGCTTAACAAACCCTACACTCAACAGCCAATTAACGCAAGAAGAACGATTATCAGTAAGTACCTATTTGGAGTTGTTATTGGGGCACCCTCAAGTAACAGAAGATTATCGAAAAACTGCTTTACAACTGCCTGAAGACTTTGCATTGCGGACAGAACTACTCAATTCAATTTTTTCAGACCATCCAAGCCCTACTCAAATAACATCCCACCTACTAGAACACCTCAATCTACAACAGATTACCGACTCACCAGAGGCGAAACAAGCATTAGAAGACAGTATTCCTCAACTGGTAGCAGACGTGAATCAGTCTCCTAAAGACTTTAAGTTTCTAGAAGGAGGAAATAGGTTTGAGCCTTCACTTTCCCCATCTGATAGAATTCTTCAAAGAGCGTTGGAATTGGCGTGCCAAAAACCCTTATTAGAAGCACTGGGTAATACCCCTAACCTTATTCCTTCGGAAGCTCCTACAGGAACACCACAAGAAGCTTCGCAACAGTTGATGAATACCTTTAAAGCAGGCTTGGAATCAGAATCAAACAATCTATTCACACTACTGCGTGAGGCTATCCCCCCTAATCCTGACACTACTTACAATAATATTTACAACCAGATTGAAAACATTTTAAATGTTAGTCGTCATGAGCATAGTGTAAAAGATATAAGGTCTATAAACAGTTTTAGCAATTCCTTAGTGAGAGAATTCGCTGAAGTATACTTCCCTAAAATATTTGGAAATAATCAAATACCACAGCCTGCTGAAAGATTAACGAAGTTAGGGGGGTTAGCCGAAACATTAGAGAATGACGACCCAAGAAAAAATGCGGTTGCTACGTTGAAGGCATTACATGATCATATCAACGCTATTGAACAGTTACCAGCCCAAACCACTACCTAGCCGATATAACAACCTGCCAACCCTAACGAATCTAGCCAAGCGGTGTATAATGTATGCCACTTGGCTAGCGTTTTTTCATCCCACGGCAAGGGTACACCGTTAATACAAGCCACCGCCACCAACCCCCGCACACTATTACTTGTAAACGCCCCCACCACCTGAGGGGCTTCCGCTTCCCAACAAACGGCACGCTCAATCAAGGGGTACGCCATCCGCTGGCAAACCTTCTTCACCTGTTGCCTAGTAACCCCTCCCAACACCAACGCCTCTTCCGCCGTACGAATAGCCCCATCCGCCATAAAGCAAAATAGGTTGCCCACCGTCGTTTCCAATAGCTCCCCCGCTGGGGTTTGCCACAGTACTTCATCCACCAACGCATCCGCCTGCAACGCCTGCCTGCGAACCCACCAAGCAGGCAACAAACTGCCATGCTTCAGCTGGGGCAACGCCTGCTGAAAATCGACCGTTTTCAGACGCAAATGGGGGGCTTGTGGCACGTTGGGAAATGGCTCTACCCCTGCCGTTCGCCGATGCAAAAGCCACGCCGTAGGCAACGATGATTCTCCTCGGGTTTTCTGCAATAGGCTGGCATCGCCTGCCAAAACGGCGGTTAGCCGAAACACGGCTGAAGGGTTTGCCTCTAAAATAGGCGAAAGGCTTTCAAACGCTGGGTTAATCGGTGCGAAGGGTGAAAGAGCAATGGCTTTTGCGTGTTGGGCTACCCGTTGCAGATGAACCCGCAACCAGCAAGGGCTTTGGGGCGTTCTAAACGTGGTAAACACGCTATAGCCTAACATCAAGCCATTCGCGGCTTCAAAGGGAAGGGTTTCGGCGGGTTGCCACTGTTGGGTTTCGGGGTGCCAAAGCCAGTGGGTGGGGCTAGGTTGGCAAAGTGTAACGGTTTTCAAAGAGAGACTACCTTTTTTCACCTGTTTTTGGTAAACTAGCATCCATATTAACAGAAAAAGCCCCTCTGTAACCTGTTTCCGTTTAATACAGACTTAATAATAGTGTAGGATACCCTAACCATGATGATGATGACTTCCCCCGCCCATACTAAACAATCGTTAGCCATTGGTATTGATATTGGTGGTACGAAAATAGTAGCTGGCTTGGTAGATACTCGGCATTTTTTGCTAGAAACCCTGAAAACCATTGAAGTGCCTACTCCTGAAACCCACGAAGCCTTTATTCAAGCCATTGCAGATTTAATTACGGCGGTTTGCCCTTCACCCGAACAAGCGTTGACTTTACCTATTGGTATTTCCACGGCGGGTGTGGTTAACACAGAAACAGGGCAGATTTTAGGCTCCAGTGCCAACTTAAAAGCCGTTCATAAGCACCCTTATTCGATTGGTCGGTATGTGGCATTGGCATTAGGGCGGCCTGTCGATAGTATTCACGTTGAAAACGACGCCAACGCCGCCATAGTGGGCGAACAAGTTTTAGGCGTAGGTAAAGGCAAGCAAAACGTCGTAATGGTAACGCTAGGTACTGGCGTTGGTGGCGGGGCTATTATTGATGGTAAGCTACTTCGCGGAGCCAATTTTTCCGCTACGGAAGTCGGGCATGCTTCCATTAGTTTTGAACAACGCCCCATTCAACTGAAAGGTATGTTTGGTAGCTGGGAAGCTTATGCCAGTGGGTCTGGGTACAGGTATACGTTGCAAAAAGAGTTGTTTGAACATCAAAATACGCCTGAAGCACAATCTATTTTAGGGGATAAATGTTTGACCGATATTAATTCCCACGATGGGATTAGAGCATTAAAGGCGGGGAACCCTCTAGGCAAGCGGGTTTATCAGCAATGGTTAGGGCATGTTACCAGTGGGGTAGCGGGTTTGCTCAACATTTTTGACCCTGAACTGATGATTATTGGTGGGGGCATGGCGAAGTTTGTTGATTTCCCACTGCTAACTGATATGGTTCGGGAGCGGGTGGTTTCGCCAATTGTTAATACCCCCATTGTGGAAGCCGAATTGGGCAACTGGGCTGGTTTAGTGGGCGGTGCCTGCTTGGCATTAAAACGCTAAAGCTTAAGCCATGGAATCCAAATAAGAATTAACGGCGTCATCTAGCACTTTATTGAGGCTTTTGCCTAGCCTATTGGCTAGCCTTAGCAATTGATGATGCTTGCTAGGGGTTGTTCTTTAGGCAATTTTCCCCTTGCAATCTTCAGGTTTAATGGGTTCAGGAATTGTATTATTAGTTGCCAGTAACCCTTCCAAATGAAGTGGCAATGCTTCTTCTAATAATCCTGAAATGGCTTCTATCGGTAACTTACCATGAGACATACAGCCCTGTAGTTCTGTTACTCTAGCAGTCCAAGGGTCTATAGGGTCATCGGAATATTCACACGCGATCGACCATGGTAAGTCTAAATAGTAGCTAAGTGGTTTTTTATTCGTCATCGTCATGACTCCTTTTTGTTGTTAAAGCCCTAACAACCGCTTTAATTCTTTTACCGCATCTTTATGTAAGGACTCTCGTTTTCTAATAGTAATGCCTTTACTGTTATCTTTGTAAAACGTATGATGAGACCCTACAGACCGCTCTGCGAAGCCTTCATGTTTTAAAAGATTTTGAGCTTCAGTAAAGCTAATTTCTTTCAGTTCTTCAATTCGTTTCAGTGATTTTTCGTATTTTGACATAAACTATAACTATCATTTCTATAATGACATATGCTATCAAAAAACGCAATCACTTTTGATAGCATTTCATCCAACTAAATTACAAATTTAATAAAGCTAGCCTTGAAAAAGAGAGAAACCTATGCTATAGTGCATCTGAAGATAATTTCTCTTCTTCGACCCCAGCTAGCTAATTAACGGTTGGGATCTTTACCTCTTTGATGCTAGACACATCAAAGAGGTTTTTTATTCATTAAAGCCAAGCAACAATTACATCACTCAACATATAATATACCTTAACTATAAAGAGGATTTTCTAAAACTACAAGAGATTGTAAAGAATGTTTTACGTTTGCATGTAAAAAACAATCAAACGGCTACCCCAAATACCGAGCCAGCACCTGCATCGGGTGGAGAATTTCCAAGGTCAGCCCTCGTTGTTGCAAGCCTTTACGCAACTGCAAATAACACCCTGGGTTGGCTACCGCTAACAACGTAGCCCCCGTCGCCTCAATGGCATCCAACTTCGCATCCAACACCTGCTGGCTTAAGGCTGGGTGTTCAATATTATAAATCCCCGCACTGCCACAACAAAGCGAAGCATCCGCCAACGGTACCCACTCAACGGCTGGTAAAACAGAAAGCACCGCCAATGGTTCTGTTTGCACCCCTTGAGCATGATACAAATGGCAAGCGGGCTGATAAATCGCCTTCACCCGCTGTTCTTCGGCATTTTTCACCTTTAGTTGCTCTGCCAAAGCTTTTACTTGCGACAACAACCACTCGTGCACATCCACCACCTGCTTGCTAAAAGCTACCGCAACGGCGTGGAGGGGGGAATCACTCGGGAAGAGATGAGCTAGCTCTTTATAATGAGCCGCACACCCTGCGGAATTCATCACAATAGGCGTTGTGGGTGTATTCAGTGCCTGCCAAGCCTGCAAGGTCGCTAAAGCCTGTTGTTGGGAAAGGCTTAATTCCCCTGCATGGTGAGCCAATGCACCGCAACAAGGTAAGGCGGGAATCAGCACTTGAAAGCCCAGTGCCACAATCACTTCAATCGTGGCGTAGTGAATATCTGCCATAAACGTATTCATTACACACCCCACAGGGAATAAAACAATGGGGGCATCCAAGTTGCCAAAGCGTTGCCCTGCCTCCAATGCAGGGGTGTCATCCCAAGCAACTGGGGGGCAAAGTTGTTCCATCGCTTGCAGTGAAGGGGGTAGTAACTTCAACACGCCTAATCGGTTAGCCAACCACGCAATGCCTGTAGTGGTATAAAGCAACGCCCCCAGCCGTGCCACTTGCAACCACGCAGGCGAAGGCAAAACGGTTGCTAACAACCACCGTTTTATAGGGGCAAACCAATGAGCGGGCGTATTTTGTTTCAAGAGGTATCGGCTGGTGTTGAGCAAATCGCCATACTGCACGTTGGAAGGGCAAGCCGTTTCACAACTTCGGCACCCCAAGCAATTGTTCAAATGCGGAGCGATGGCTTCGGCGGTTAACCGCTCTTGTTGCCACAAATCCACCAAGTGAATACGCCCCCGAGGGCTTTCCGCTTCAGACCCTGTAACCCCATACGTTGGGCAGGAAGAGAGGCACATACCACACTGAATGCACGCCTTGAGTAGCATTTCCAACTGATGTTGGGCGACTGCTTGGTTTTCAGCTTCGGTGGGAAGCAAGGTTTCGGTTAACGGTTGGCAAGGTAGAGAAGTGGTATTGTTAGGCATCAAACCAAACTCCCTTCTCTCAGTGAAAGGGATTCTTGAGCATAAAACGGGCTATAAAATTGAGCATTCGGGTCTAACTGTTGTTTCAACTGAACCTGTTGACGCTGCAACGCTTCGGGCATGCCTGCCCATTGCAGACGGTGAATCGCCAATTTCAGGGCGTTACAGGGTGTATCGGCATCAATCACCCGAAATGCCCCACCCAACGAGCTTACGGCGGTTGCCAGTGTTTCTAACGCAGATATAGAAGGGGTTGTTTGATGATAAACCACTTGCAATACCCCACAAGCGGGCAATAATTGCCAATCATCAGGGGAAAGTAAGGGTATTAGGGTATGTAAACAGGCTTGCCACCCTGTTTTTCCCAATGGCAAAGCTATTTCTAACGCCAATTGAGGGCGTTCACTTTCTTTAGAGGAAAGCGTTTCTGCCCCGATTCCTTCAGACAAAAAACTACTTTCAGGAAAATAAGTGGCTTGCCAAGTGGTTAATAAATCGGTATTCGGGGTAGCTACGCCAATGGTTAATAGCCAGCCTGATGGCTTCGGTTTAACCCATAATTGCGTCATCCATAAGCTGGGTTGAGCTAAACACTGTTGCACACACGCCCATAATGTTGATTCTGTTTCAAAAAGATGCGTACAAACGCCTCTAACAGGCAATAGAGGGGTTGTTCTGAGCGTTACACTGCTAACAACACCCAAGGCGTGCTGATGCCCCACTAAAAACTTTTGCACATCATACCCCGTTACATTTTTGACCACTTCCCCGCCAAACGCAACAGATTCAGCTGTAGTAGGGCTAAAACCCGCACACCCCAGCACCAATTCATTCAAGCTACTTCTGCGAATGTTCGCTTCTAGGGGGAGGGTGTTTTCTGCCAAAGCCTGCCCAACCTTCATGGCAGATTGATTACCGTAAGCGGGCGTAAATGCCAAGGTTTGATTGGTACTTTGCAGAAGAGATTCCACCGCTTCCAGCGTTTTCCCTGTGCCGATGGTAACGACAAAATCTTGTGGTTTATGGGTGTAGATAGTTGCAGTGGCAATCGTCGTATCTATCCAAAGCCTTTGGGAAGCATCTAATTCTTGAGCATCTGAAGCCGTTTGCACCACTTGAATGGTGGTAAATTCAGGCTGAGCCAGTAGGGTTAATACCGCCTGTAGTGCTTCTATAGTTTGGGGTTGAACGCAACAAACTTCGCCCTGTTGTTCTACGGAAACAGTAGGGGGTAGTTGCGTTACAAAGCGATTGATTGTTGGGCTGGCGGTGGGGGTGGTAGTCATTTTTTACCTAGGTGGCTTCATGCGGATGAACATCATCTAACACTACACCGCTAGCCCCTAAAATACAATGACGCATCGCACAGAAAAGTTAAAAGACGCTATGAGCTTCAGGTAATTTTTCAATCCATTTTGAAAAATCAAATGTTACTGTAGACTCTGTTTGGTTGGCTTTAACGTTTGGTACCTGTAAATAGCCTAAACCCATTAATGCGGATAAATCAGAAGAAAAAGGTCTTTTTGTCTTTCCGTAATACAACTGTTGAATGGTTGGTTCTTTAAACAGTGCATCCATACTGAAAAGCGTTTTCCAATGCTTCAAAATAAATAAGCAAAGGTCTCTTTTTCTGTCAGCGGTAGAGGATGGATGATTTTTGAAATAAGTATACAAATCGTTTTCAACAACCTTTAAAATAACCTGTTCGTTGACTATGGTTATTTGGTCTCGTATTTCATCCGCCAAGCCTTCTAAAGCATAAGAAATGAAATGGTACACATGAGAATCTTCGGATTGCCAAATACGGCTTAACTCATGCACATATTTAGTTCGGGTTTTATTGTAAAAATTACTGAGTAGCTGGCTACTCATAAAAGGAATACCAGCAGACATGAGTGTCCTTGTTTCGAGTAAACGAGAGGTTCTACCATTGCCATCGCCAAAAGGGTGAATAAGTACAAGAAATACATGGGCTAGTATGGCTTTAATTACCGCCAATGCCAGCTCGTAACCTGTATTTTGTTCAGTCGAGAAAAAACCATTATAAAAATCGCAGAAATCTTGAAGCAACCTAGAGCAATCGACTGCTTCAGGTGGGCAGTAGCCACCTACCACTACACCGTATTGACGAATTTCCCCAGCCACACAACCTTCAGGCAATGCTAAATCTGATAAAACCGCTTCATTCCACTGGCTAATAAGCTTGGGCGTTAAAGGTTCAGATAAAGAAGAACGCACTTTTTTTAAGGCTACTTCAATATTAAAAACCTCTTGTTGAAGATAGTGTTGAGAGGATCGCAGTGTACTTTGTTGATTGATGATTTCACGAACTTGTTGTTCGGTCAACGTGTTACCTTCTATTGCTGTTGTTGCATTAATACCTTTGGATAAGAAAACAGCACTCAATTCTTCTCTAATCGTTTCATCTAGTGGTGTCATACAGAGATGCTTAATTTTAGACTGTATTTCGCCTAAGAGAAACCAATCTTTTTTATCCAGTTTTTGCAAATCGAAAGATATATTTGGTTGATAATTAGGCATTTCACCAAAACTCCGAAACACATTACAGAAATAACGCTACCCTATATAGTGTAGCAAAAACTAATCTTTTAAGCTCAACATATCTTTAAACATGGAAAAATTAATCAGCTTAGCTTGGTACAACGCCGTAGCGGCTAATACCCTATTGGGTTCCGCATCTACACGGGCAGCTAGCTTGTTAAATTCATCTAAATTCCAGCTAACGGCATTGGCATTAGGCGGTGTGGCTTCTGGGGAACTCATCATCATCATGTTGTAAAACCTCTACAAGCTATCACCATCAATGGTGGGAAGGACGTAATAAATAGCGGAAAATACTTTATTCAGTTCCATTTCCATTTTGGTTAGGTCTGATTTCGTCAATAACGCTTCAAATTCACCTAACGTAACGCTTTTATCAATATACCGAACAAACGAAGACACTTCGGAAACCTTCTTCACCCGCCGTTCCTTCACCAGCACTTGGGCTAAGCGGTAAAGTGGCACACGAAAGAACATATCCACGCATTCAATATCAAAATGCGTCCCCGCATCTTTCCGAATAATCTTTAATACCTTATCAAACGGCATACGGCTACGGTAATGCCGAAGCGAGGTAATGGCATCAAACACATCACTTAAAGCCACAATTCTACCCGAAAGCGGAATTTCTTCGCCTTTTAGCCCTCTGAAGTAGCCTGTACCATCCACTTTTTCGTGGTGGGTAGCGGCAATGTGGGGTACATTCACTAAGTGCTTAGGGAAGTGAATGTGTTTCAAAATTTCGTAGGTATATCTAGCGTGTTCCTGAATGTGCAGATATTCATCAATAGTCAATCTGCCATCTTTGGTTAGCACTTCTTCCCGAATGCCAATCTTCCCAATATCGTGCAACATGGCGGCGTATTTCAAGGCTTCCAAATCGTTGGGAATCATCTGCATTTCTTCGCCTACTAGCAAAGAATAATCTGAAACCCGTTCCGAATGCCCTGCGGTAATGGGGTCTCTGGCGTCAATCGTGCTAGAAAGGGTGCGAATAAAACTTTCAAAAGCTCGTTTTTGTTCCTGAGCCATAATGGCGTTTTCAAAGGTGATACTGGCGGTAGCGGAAATGGCCATCAGCAATTCTTCGTCGGATTTTCCGAAGGCACCTGTCCTTTTATTTAATACCTGTAGCACCCCGATAGAATCGCCGTTACGGTCTTTAATGGGCATACAAAGCAGATTTCTCGTTTTATAGCCCGTTTTTCTATCCACTTCTTTGTTGAAGCGGGGGTCTGCGTACACATCAGGGATATTCAGAATTTCGCCTAGCTTTAAAACGTAACCTGCCAACCCTGTATTGGCGGGAATCCGAAGAATTTCATGCCCATCAATACCAGAAGCCACTCGGCTCCACAATTCGTTGGATTCTCTATCGTATACAAATACGGTACAGCGTTCAGCATCTAAAGCTTTGACGGTTTCTTCTCGCACAATATTGAGGATGCTATCCAAATCTCGTTCAGAAGAAATAACATGCCCTAGCCTTAACAGGGAAAGCAAGGCTTTACTATCAAACCCCTGCAATAAATTAGCACCCGCCTCAGTGGTGTCTTGCAACGCCAAGGCGTCATCCAACTCATCTAACGAAGATAATTGATAAGGCAACGGAGCCGTTTTAAAAGCACTACTGGTAGTAATATCTAGTCCTCGTTCCGCTTCAAACAAGGGTAAATGCTTGGCTCTTCTATCTGTTAGTACTTCCCATCGTTCAGGGGCTAAGGCGTACAATTCTTCTTCAATAGGGCGAACTAGGAACATTAAGCTCTTTTGTTCAGCAATTTTTAACGCCCGCAACAAGCTTTCTTCTGCCAATACTTTACGATTCATTTCCACATACAATTTAGCTTGTTCAAAATAAGTTTTGGCTAATTCTTCTTGCCTACCTTGACGCTTAAAAATGGTGATTGCTTCGCCCATTGATTCCAATGCTTGGCGTTTTCTGCCAAACACATTGTGAATAGCCCCAATGAGCCTGTAAGCAATACCAAGGCCTTTTTCTTGAGGGTAATCTTCAAACAGGGGAAGTACCAATTCCTGAACCATTACAAAGGCTTGTTCCGTTTCTTGCCGAAGAAACAATAAATACGTTTTATAAAGCAGGGTTGTACCATATTGAGGCCAAAGCTTTTGCTGGCTATGCTTATCTTCTGCTTCTGCAATCAACGTTTCAGCTTTACCTAGTTGGTTGCTTAACACGGAAATTTTAATTAAATCGTTTTTCAGCGAAGCCACCCGCCGATAATCGTCTAATTCACTCGTAATGGATAAGGCTCGTTCTAAATGGCGTTGGGCTTCTTCTAATTGCTCAATAACCAAACACATTTTCCCGAACAATTGATAAGTAATCGCCTGTTCGTAAAGCGGAGCATCCTGCTGTTTAACCCGCACGGCTTGCCTATACAACTGGCTAGCCTGTGAAAAATTGCCCGTTTGTTCATAGTAAACAGCTAAACTATCCATAATTCTAGCGGCTTGCAACTTATCTGGCTGGCAAAACGAAAGAGCCTCTTTAAACAACCGAACCGCTTGCCCATAAACACCTTGTTCATAAAGCATTCTGCCTTTGTAATGCAAGATAATTGACCGTATTTCAGCTGTTTGTAC
Organism: Candidatus Melainabacteria bacterium; assembly: GCA_026389055.1. Taxonomy (GTDB): domain Bacteria; phylum Cyanobacteriota; class Vampirovibrionia; order Vampirovibrionales; family JAJTHC01; genus JACEUU01. The sequence continues at coordinate 11,941 of JAPLIO010000022.1, forward strand.
CCGCTGGTAAACCGATTGCACCCGTTCGTTCAATTCATTCAACCGCCGAATCGCTTGGGAGCGTTCCGTTTCAGGGCGAAACAAGTACCGCTGCCAAATTAATTCCGCCTGCACCCGTAATAGCATGGGGCTGGGTTGATTTTTAGGTGCGATTTTTTGGGCTTGTTCTAACAAATCAAACGCTTCTTTATACCGCCCCTTAAAGTTAAGTAATAAAGCCCGTTCTAATAGCTCAGAAGCATCTTGTTGGAAGGTTTGCCATTGTTGCTCATCGGTTAAGTTATTCGCTTCAGCCAAGGCTGTTTCTGCAGAAAACGATTCTTTCTGTTGTGTAACCGCTTCTTGGTCAAGCGTTTCCAACGCCGTATTATCTACAAAGGTTTCCCACGCACTACTAACCTGTAAGCCAGCAGAAGCCCCTTTTTCTGAACGGGCAGACCCAACAGCAGATTCAGCAGACTGTAATACGTCATTATTTACGGGTTGTGAAGATTTTTCTGAACGGGAAGACACGCAGGCAATAATCCTATTTTTAGCAAGCAAAACAATCGGCTGAATTACTACTAGTATACGTTACAGAAGGCTGTTATCTTGAAGAATTGAAAGGGAACCCCTCTAATAAATGGAAGTTTATAGCTGGATTCCCCTTTAAATAATCTCTACAGCTTTAGTGCGTCGATACGTTTTAACATATCAGGTGCTTGTAGGCGTTGCATTTGGTCATCTGCAAACGTATCGGCTACTTTTCCTTTTTTATCAATAAAGTAAACGGTTGGGTAGGCGATATTGCCACGGGTATGGTTGGTTACACCAAAGGCATTAATCAACTTGCGGTCAGCATCTGGTACGATAGGGAACGTTAATCCGCTTTCGCCTTTTCGTTTTAAGGCACCCGCTTTTTCATCGGCACTAACGGCAATAACATGCACACCTTTGGCTTTAAATTCAGATAATTTTGCCTGAACCCCCGCCAATTGGGCGGCACAAACCGAACAGAATTCCCCTTGATAAAAAATAACCACCAACCCGTGCTTACCTGTATATTGTGCTAATGAAACAGGGGTGCCTGTTGCATCGGTTGTTTTAAAATTAGGGGCTAAAAAGCCTTTACGAATGAGGGTTAACCGTTCAAACCCTGATTCTTCTTTACCTGCCACGGGGGAATAGGAAGACGATGAAGAAGCCGTTTTAGCCGTTGTCGTTTCAACAGAAGGCGTTTCCTTCGTACCGTCTTCAGGGGTACCTGTATTAAATACCATCACCACAGTGCCTATTAACATAGAGGCAATTAAGGTCAATACAATCAGTGCTTGCATGTTCATTAGGGCAAACATCCTTTCCTTTTTAACTAAAACAACACAAAAAGGTGCAACTAAAAATTTGATGCTAAGCCTACTATAACATTTTTTAATAAAAGTGGATGCTTCTACCCATTAAATTGATGAATTATCACCCTTCCCTAAAAGCGGAACCTATACTAGAATAAGTATAAGATTATTTATTCTGTGCTACGAAAGACCCCTTGCCCTGCTATGATGATGATAACTGCCACTACACCAAACCATGCTATGCAACCTTGGCAAACTGCTTCGCCACAATCACAAGTAAAATTGAGTACCTCTACTGCTGAAGCATTCGGCTTGTTTGGCAAAGAAGCTGAATTTACCCAGCTACTTAAGCACGTTGAACAAGGGCAAAGCAAGCTATGCCTACTGTTGGGCGATGCTGGCATGGGGAAATCTACCCTGCTTAATGCGTTGCAACAAGCCGTTTCACAACAAAATAACCCCGCCTCCCTTCCTGCCAAATGCCAACTAATCATGCTGGATTTTTTAGCCTATGATGCCAGCCATCTAGCCGGTAACTCATTTTATACATTATTATTAAATGCCTTAACCCTTTGGCTTGAAAAACTAGAAGCACAGTGCATCAACTTGCTTAACAGTAAAACTCCTGAAGGCTTCACGTTGCAGTGGGATACTGAAAGCTTAGCAAGCCTCATAACCAAAGCAAACGAACAACCTTCGATTGCCCAACGCAGGGCCTTCTTGGAAGTGCATATTCAAACCACGCTTCGGGCTCAACAAAACTGGATAGATAAATTATTCACCCCCGTAAAGGAAACCATCCAAGTGCTGG
>JAPLIO010000078.1:0-3004 GCA_026389055.1 Candidatus Melainabacteria bacterium
CCGCATTCATCAAATAAAAATGTCAGGTGTTAAGACCTTTCAGTAAAAAAATCAGCAGACAACGTTTCTATGCTATAGTAAAACTGTTTTACATTGCATCTTCAAAAACCACCTAGATTGACAGACCATGAGTGCCGCCCAATCAAACAAAAAAGCAACACCCAGCGTAAGAGTCGCCATTTCTAACCGCAAAGCCTACCATGAATACAGCGTGTTAGAATCATTAGAAGTGGGTATTTCCCTAACGGGTACCGAAATAAAATCTATCCGTAAGGGGCGGGCAAGCCTGAATGAAGCCCACGCCCGAATTGAAAAAGGCGAAGTATGGCTTTACGGGTTAAACATTAGCCCCTATGAAGCAGGTACCTACAACAACCACGACCCCCTTCGAGCCAGACGCTTGCTATTGCACAAAAAACAAATTATCAAATTTCATCAAGCCGTTCAAGAAAAAGGGCTGACGCTGATTCCGTTGAGGCTTTATTTTGCACGGTGTTGGGTAAAAATTGAACTGGGGTTATGCCAAGGTAAAAAACTGCATGATAAACGTGATGCTTTGAAAGAAAAGCAAACCAACCGTGAAATGCAACGGGAAGTCAAAAACGTCAACTTTAAAAATCAATAAAATAAGTTGCATACCGCACAAAATTGGGTGGATTGGGTTTTATACGCTTGTGTAACAGTCTTTTTCTTTCTGCTTGAAAAGACTGGTGTGTTATGTGTTAAAACTTATTTTTTAGAAAGGCACTGGCTTGAGGTGAAATCAATCCGTAGTGGCTATTCACAATCTAGTATTTGGCAAGCCAATGCCATCAATCGGGTTGCTAACACCTTGCAACCTTTGCCTGAAGCTGAAGCAACCCCCCTAGCTTCAGCTTCACCTATAACGGCAGATACCATTACCTTCACACCCCACGCCACGGCTATTCGTAGTGGTAAAAGCAGCACGACGAATACTACAGCCAGAATTGCCCCTGTTGCCTCTGATAGTAATCCATCTGCTGGCGATACAAGCTGGTATGCACCGCATGTTGCCGCCACTCAAGTGAAGACCCTCAATCCCGAGGAGTATTCCAAACACCTAGAAGGCAAACCAATATACCTAAGAGAAGTGAAGACCCTCAATCCCGAGGAGTATTCCAAACTGGATTGGCAAATTTTTAAGTGGTCAAAATCTGTCCTCGATAATTTGCATTTTAGACCGAAACATGAAGCGGGGCAGAAAGATCTTCCGGGCCATAAAATCCCTAACCTGCAAGACCCAGCTGGTGATTTGATTAACGGGGTAAAAATAAAGAATCCCGACGGAACGGATTCTTTTAAGTTACCAATGACATTTGAAAAGAAATTGTTTGGACCCATTCCCTTTTTCGTGCCGTTACCAACAACATGGAAAGATCGCATGCTTTGTTTATCAATACTGGGTAATGCTTGGATGGAAAAGGCGATTGCCCCTGTAGAGTTTTGGAAAAAAGCAAAACCCTTGTGGGTTGAATCTCAATTAGATTTAAATTTAGGAAAGATAAACCCCAAAACAAACTTACCTTATACACAACCAGATAAAGATGAAGCCCTTAAAGCGTGTATTCGGATACTGGGTAAAAATTCTGTGGGCATGGCAAAGTTTTTACAAATTATTAGTAATAACCCCAATGCCAAAAGAATCATGCCAGAACCTGTTTACCAAGCGTTAAGTTCCTTTCAAAGCGATTTACCCCCTACTTGGCAACCCGAAGAGGTTGTTAAATGGGTAGAAGATGAATTTAAAAGAGGAGCCTACTTGGAGTCGATTGCGAATCGTTTTGAAGATAAGCAATTTAAAGCATTGTTGCTAAAACAAGGGAAGGTAGTCATTGAACTGCTTAAAAATGACCAAGGGGAAGTAGAACCCCTTGGTGTGGCTTCCACGGCAGAAGTATATCGGTGTAATGTGCGGGTGGTTAATAGAAAAGGTGGTCAAGAACTATTAAGCCAACAGCAATTACTAGGCGATGATACAGCCCGTATTATTAAAATTCTCAAGAAAAATTTAGTGAAACCTACAAAACGAGATTGGATAACACGCACCATTCCTAAAAACCCTGAAGATTTCCCTAAAAAGCAATTGGCGTTAGACCGTGAGCTGGTGATGGATTTATTTAACCTTGTTAGCGATGACCCACGGGTGTTAGAATACTGGCAAAACCAAGCCGATACGCTTTACAAGAGTTGGGAACAAGAAGTAGACCTTAGAAATGGGGCAGAAAATGGCAAAATGCTTGCCGAAGCCGCTATTTTAAGAGATAACAACGGTAACCCCGTCCACGGATACGGTGCTGATGGAAAACCTTACCGAATGTTTGATGTGGCTTTATCTGATTTTTCTACTTATTGTGTTGATTTACAGGCACAAGCCAAAGGGGTTTCTCTTAAAACACTGGAAGAAATCAAAGAATATACGGGCAACATCATCAATGAAGGAGTGTTTGCTTATTTAGACAATAACCCTAAAGCGACCCTTCGGGAAATAATGGCTTCGCCAGCTGCCCAAAAAGCCATTGCATTGGCAGGGCTTAAACGCTTTAAATTAGACCCCAACAATCAAACAGAACAAACGGAATCGCTCAAGTTAAGAATGGAAACGTTGTGGGAAGAGACGACTCATGCCAATCGTCCTGCTAATAAAGAAATAGCTACAGCCATTAATTTTACTAACCAGTTAGAAGCCGTTTTGCACGAAGTGATGACAGGGGTAACTATCAACCCCGAAAAGAGTGCCACAACCAGTGCCAGCAGTGTTGAAGGGTTACAACAACTGGTAAACCAAGCCCTGTTGAAAGAACTGAAAGAAACCCACGAAAAAATTCTGGTAAAAACGATTGGATTAGTCCAACAATACCCCTGGTTGGTAACAGACCCTAATTTAATGATGCAAGTGGGGGAATCCTTCGCCCAAGCAAGCACCACGCAAATGACCCAAACGACCTTGAGGGAAGGCGAAACCGAAGCAAAAATGCAGTTGCAT
>JAPLIO010000078.1:3042-20644 GCA_026389055.1 Candidatus Melainabacteria bacterium
CCTTTGTTTATAGAGATGATGCCCTCTTTGAAAAACTAAAAGGTGCAGGGGGTGGTAAAAACCAAAAAGAAAGTAGTGCGGCACTGTTGAAGAGAGTCCAAAAAATACTGCTAGACCCTACCATCCAAGATAAAGCAGAGCGGTTAAAGGAGATAGCTCTTGAAGGCAACATGAACCCTTACCGTATTCAATATATTGATACAGGGGGCGTAGAATCTATTTCAAAAGACTTGTTTATTAACGATTTAAATTTGGTGATGGGGTTCTGTACAGGCAACCCCCAACAATTACACGCTTATTTTGATAAACAAATTACCTATAAAGAGCTTTCTTCTATCGAAAAAAACAGATTACTTAAAACGCATAATTTACAGACACTCATTCAAGCGAAGAACTTACCAAGGTTATTAGACGTTTTTGTAGAAGAGCTTTACAGCCAACCCGTAACAGAGTTTCTTGCTAACAACCCAATCCAAAAAGCCGTACTTGAAGCGGATATCGAAAACCTGCTTCAGGCTAAAAACCCACTAGAAGCCTTTTTTACCAAATTAAAAGAAGAAAGAATTGCGTTGTTTAAAGCGGAATTACCGAGCTTGTTTAATAGCCAAATTTTTGAAATTAAAGGCAATGTGCAAAGTTTTGATTTGGCATGGAGCTTGGTTCAATCAGAACTGTGCAGACGGCGTATTAGTTATAATTTTCCGCATTACGATATTTTAAAGGCTAAATTATTACAGGTAACAACAGGCTATTCCTTACTTGAAAAAGGGGGGGGCGATTTTAATGCGTTGTTAGTGAAATCACTGTTTAAAATTTTTGATAAAGCCCATACGTTGGATAAAAAGGCCTTCGACGAGTTAAAGAATGAAAGTTTAACGCATATGTTTATTGCTCAACCTGAACAAGCGGGTAAGATGATGGCGTTATTTTTACCTGAAGCAGCGGCGGAAACCATTGCAAATACAGTTAAAGGGGTTGAAAGAATAAAACAAGCCTTACCGTGGATGTTGGCAGCCGTGGGTACGTTGGCTACGGCAGGTTTTGGTATTATTAAGTATAACGCTTTTGAAGTAGATAAAAGAAAACATCTGCAAGCTGCACGAGAAGAAAAGGCGTTTATTGCCAACATTGCCTTGGCTCAAAAACAGCATAAAAAACTATCGAAAACGACGCCTTCATTAAAACAAAAAGGCTTATTAGGGTAGGGAGCCGTAAAACGATAGACGTTTTACGGTTAAGTTGCTTTGGGGTAGGGCTTCATGGGGTGAGGAGTTTTCTATCATCCCCCAATATGAAACTATAAAAGCCACGCCTTCTAGCCGAAACAGTTGATAGTATCCCTTTAAGCTGTTGATGATAGGAACGCACCCTGATAATGGTTGCCCCAAAAGCGTCTACACCGTTAGCTCATTGGCTCTTCATTTCATCTGCCACCCTAACCGCAGATTTTGAACAGCCCAATAAACAGGCTTGGCAAAAAATAGCCCCCAGCTTAGCGTTGTTTGCAAAACCAGCTACGGGGCTATTACCAGCTTCGTTAGTTCAGCTAGCCATGATTGCCACAACCAATCAATACGAACAAGATGTAAACAGTTATAAAGTAGCCAGCGAAAAAAACTGCCAACTCATTGAACACTGTTACACCGCCTGCCAAGTGTTTTGCCCGAAAGACCATGATGCTTCCGAAAAAGCACTGGTGTTACTGCATTTGGTAGTAAAAGCCTTTTTACAATTGCAAGAATTACCCAATTTAGACCCCTATTGGGAAGCCTTAACGCCCCATTTATTACTAATGGAAGCTGAAATTGCTACCAATCATGCCTTACATCTCATCGCCAATAAAGCAGATTTAGAAGAAGACACAAAAAAATTACTGGGTACGGCAGGGGCGACGGAACTTTCGGCTATTTTTCACTACAATTTATCGCAACTGTTGCTTTCTAAAGTGCTTTACCATGTGTGGGGTAATGAGCTAGATTTATCGCACCAAAGCCTTCGGTTATTAAAGCAAGCCGCCTTAACCTATGAAGCCCCTATTGCCAATATTTATCTTTCCAGTTGGAGCCTTGCCTGTTTAGAAGTGGCTCAAACTTACGCCAATCTAAAAAATACGAGAGATTTACGCCTACTGTACGAAGATATTTCTCTAGCGTGTGAATCACTCAAAACCAGTGTGCCTGAAGCTATTGAAGCCAAGGGTAAAACCGCCGAATTGCTACTGTGGTGTTATCGGCATCAACCCACCAGTGAAAAACCGAAGCAGTTGTTTCGGGAACTGTATGATGTTGCCAAACAACACCCCAACAATAAAACTATTATTATGCAGTATTTGAATGGGGCTATTTCACTTTCGCAAACTTACGGTAGCCAAAACGATTTTCCCGCAGCTTTCAAGTTGTGGCAACAAGCCAAAGCCTTTACCAAAGCAGTAAACCATCATACGCCTATTCAACAAGGGTTAATGAAGCTAGGGCTAAACGTTATTTGGACCCATAACGGCGATGATGCTTACGATGATGTGCTTAGCGTTTATGCGGAATTAGCGGGTGCCTTACACCTGCTACCCATCAACCAGCAACCCATTATTCTACAAGAATTTTGCTGGGCAACGGTTAATATCAGCTGGGTTTATGCCCACAAAGAATCTGTTACCGATATTTTGTTATTGCTAGAACAGTTGTGCCACTGGCAAGCCTTAATGCCTACGTTGCCCTGCTTCGTAGAAGCCAAATCTGCCTTATACCGTAATGCCTTATGGGCTATTCGCAAAACTTATCGGCAACAAAACACGAGCTTAGAAACGTTAGAAAAGTGGATGCTTCATCGCCTACACCCCAAAAATAAAACCGTTTCAGCTTACGAACGACTTCAATTAGGGTCTGGGCTATTGCAATTAGGGCATTATGCGTTGGTGCTAGAAAATTGGGATAGCGTTAAACGGCTACAACATGAGCTTTACCAGTTGCATCAAGCATTTTCTGAAGAACTTGAATTGGCAAAAGCCTATGCGGAATACTGCACCTTGGTGTTGGAACAATCAAACCAAGCTAGTTTAGAGCCTATTTTGGCTATTAACTGGAAGCATTTAATGGCGTTACAACACCACTGGGCGACTGATGAAACCTTGGCGACCTTTGCTTTATTAGGGTCTAAATATTGGGCAGAGGGGTTGCAACAATCTAAGCGGGCGGGGCAATTGGCTAGTTTGATAGCTACCGCTGAAGATATGGCTGGGGCATTCCCCGAAAACCAAAAAATACAACTAGCATTCGTACAAATACTCAACACAGCCATTCAACACGATTGTTGGGTGGGGGAATGGCACCCAGCCCTACAGGCCCATAATACCCTTCGGCATATTACCAACAAGTATGCTGATGATGGAGCATTTAGGCAAGAATGGGGGCAATCGCTTCAGCAGTTAATTATTGGCTGGCCTAGCCATCGCGATGTAGAAAAAACCTTACCGCTGGTTCAAGAATTGTTAGAACTGGCTAAGCTTAGTAGCGGTGAAACTTGGTGGCTACCTATTTTAGCTTCGGTTAGAGCCCATCATTGCCAAAGCTTTTATTTACAAGGCTTTCCTGAATATGGCTTGAAAGAACAACAGGCAGTCAACGGGCTATTAGCTAAAAACCCTTCAAATGGTTTGTTACAACAGGCAGTTTTAGCTTGCCTAAGTAGCCAATGTTTATGGTTACAGCATAGCCAAGAATATCAACAAGCAACGGTTATTGCGAAGCAATTGCTAAGCCAAGGACTGGCTTGGAATATCTCAAAACATGGTTGGGAAGCCCCATTACAGGCGTGTTTTGGTGTGTTAGATGCGTTATTAAAAAATAAGGCGTGGCACCAAGCTGATGGGTTATTTCGTAAGCTATTAACAACGTTTCAGCAAGTAGCCAAACAGCCCAATTCTTCACCTTGGGTGAAAAGCAAGCTGACCTTGTTTGCCACGGCGTGGGTAGAACAAGTGCCTGCCCATCAAGAAACCAGAGCATGGCAACAGTGCTTCCTTTTTCAGCCCACCATACCACAATTACTTAAGCCATGGGCATTGCCTCAACGGGTAATGAACCCCGTAACCGCTTCGGGGGTTACCATTGAAGGGGTGCAAACAACGTATTATGATTCCGAGCCCACTTGGTTGGCACAGGCGTGTTTTCAGGCATGCCTTCAGCAGAATATGGAAGAAGCAGAGCGGTTTTACCAGCAACACCAGCAAAGAATCAGTCAATCGGAATAAAAAAATACGCTTCCTAACAATAATGCGGAAGGTTACCGCTTCGGGCTAGGGCTTCATGGGGGGTACCGTTTGGGCACCCCCCATACCCCCCGCAAAATTAAGGGGCTGCTCGCCGCCCCCTTAATAATCCCCAGGGGAACAAGGGCTGGCTGGTTTCCTTGCACTTTGAAAACAGGCTTGGGCGGAAGCTAGAGGCTCCCTAATTGCCCTGCTTCGCTACGCTCGCACCAGCCTGTTCTCAACTAGATATGGTTTGAAGCTAACAATTTTAACAAAAACTAGAGATAATGAGCGTTCAGTTTTTGTTTTTTTGCTAGGTGGTAAGAAGGGGAAATTTCCATCTACGCAAAAACGGGGAATTAAGGTAGAATGAAGGTACCTGCTTTGAAATAAATCCATCCCTGCCTTAAAGAAAGAGAAAGAAACCTTCCCCTATGATGATGATGAGCCAAACCCTCAAACGTATTTGTATTCACTGGACTGCGGGTGGCGTTAAAGCCAATGAGTTGGACCGTAGCCACTACCATTTTACCGTCGAACAAGATGGCGATATCATGGCGGGCAATTTACCCCCAGAATCGAATATTCCACAAAATGGCGTTAGCCTAAGTGGTCAACCCGAAGGTAGCTATATGGCTCATTGTGGGGGTGGAAACTCTTTCACCATTGGTATTTCTCTTTGCGGTATGACGGGCAAAAACCCTAATAATACTTGGCAAAACCCCCTTCTTCGTAGCCAATGTGAAACGGCTTGGCAGTTAATTGCCCAACTTTGTGCTATTTATGGTATTCCTGTAACGGCTGAAACGGTATATACCCATTATGAATTTGGCTTATGCAACCCCAGTACCCCCAGTGCTGGGAAGATTGATATTTCTGTTTTGCCCTTTATGCCTTCCTTATTGCCCAACCAAGTAGGAGGTTATATTCGAGGCAGAATCTCGGCGTATTTGGTTGAAATTAAAAAAGCAGGTGCTGTTAAGCCTAAAACAACGCCAGCGGTTAGCAAACCTACTGCCACTGCTCCGAAGGCTCCTGTGCCTGTTGCTAACAAACCAGCTTCTGCTCCAGTGCCAAGATAATCTATATCTAAAAACACTGTCTAAACGAGGGCAAAGGGCAAGTTAACGGCAGGCTGTTCAACCGTTTCTTTGGCTTGATTATACCGATTCGCCAATTGACCGCAAGCCGCATCAATATCTGAACCTCGCTCTACCCGAACAGTTACTTTCTTAAAGTATTGTTCCTGCACAATCCGCTGAAATAAGTCAATCACTTCCCGCCGAGACCGCTTATAATCTGGTAAATTAGGTAAATCCTTAGAAATGGGGTTATAGGGAATCAAATTCACATTTGCCTTCAGCCCATGCAACAGCCTTCCTAAACGATGGGCGTGTTGTGGGGTGTCATTCAAGCCATCAATCATAATGTATTCCATGGTTAGCCTTCTGCCTGTATGGTCTAAATACCGGTGCAATGCAGGAATGAGCTTTTCTAAAGGGTATTTTCTATTCAACGGCATAATTTTATCCCGCGTTTCATTATCGGGGGCATGCAACGAAAGAGCTAACGTAATAGGGAATATTTCCGTGCCTAATCGGTCAATGGCATCCACCAAACCTGAGGTTGAAACCGTCATGCGACGCATCCCAACTTCTGCACTGTTATTGAGGATACGAATAGCCTTGACAGTTTCATCATAATTGTGGAGCGGTTCGCCCTGCCCCATAAATACCACATTACGAATTTCCGCTCCACTATCATGCTGAACAAAAACGTATTGGTCGACAATTTCAGCACTAGTCATATGCCGAGTTAAGCCTAACTTGCCCGTGGCACAAAACGAACAATTCATAGCACACCCAACTTGCGAACTTAAACAAATGGCATAAGAATTTCTATCTTCATAGTGCATTAAAACGGATTCTATCACTTCGCCATCAGGCAATTTGAAGAGGTACTTGCGGGTGCCATCTTTAGAAACTTGCCGAGAAACCAGTTCCAACACGCCCACTTGGTAGCGTTCAGCTAGTTCTGTTCTAAAACTTTTGGAAAGGTTGTTCATTTCAGCGAAATCTCGTTTGCAATGCACGTAAAGCCACTGGTGCAGTTGTTCTCCTCTAAATGCTGGGTGCCCCATTTCTTTAACCAGAGCTTTTAATTCATCCATGGTTTTACCAATGAGGGCGGGCTTATGGGGGGGAGGGGTCAATTCAGTTGTGGTCATTGTCATAAAAAATTCCTAAAGGGGTAAAAAGCAACGAATCAAAGTATCTACTACTATAGAGTAAAAACACTCGTAAATCATCTTTTCTGCTAGCTAGCCTTAACACCTGATGGATTTATATATGAGGTTACGGAAAAAGCCCCATTGGGCGTGCTAATTTTGTTACTGTGCTACTCATTTCGGTTATTTACTAGGTGTAAACGCCCTTATTGCGTTGCTCGTGCCTCATTATCCCATCCCACTGAGACTTTTTCCGTAACCTTATTTTTTTGTAGAATGCACACGGGTTAACCGCTTCGGGCTAGGGCTTCATGGGGGGTGGTGTTTAACCACCCCCCAAACCCCCCGTAAAATTAAGGGGCAGCTCACCGCCCCCTTAATAATCCCCAGGGGAACAACTGGTTAATTGGCTTGCGTGTACGTTGGCAATAGGCTTGACCGAAAACCAGAGGGTTTTCTAATTGGTCTGCTTCGCTACGCTCGCACCAGCCTATCTCCAACTGCATATGATTCTAAGCTAACAATTTCAGTAAAAGCTAGTAAAATTAGGAGTACAAGTTTTTTGTCTGGTACTAATTAAACGATTATTTCAGGCTGTTGCCTCGGGTCATAACGATAGCTGACGAAAGATTGATAATTCTTTAAGAAGGCTTCATCGGCTCCGTGTTAGAATAAATGTAGCTCAATCTAAAAAAATCCAAGGGTATTTCTTCATGTTACCAATACGCACGCAAACCCAATCCAACCGAATTTCCACCGAAGAGGCTCTCGATTTATTCCGAAACGCCAGCCTTTATGAACTAGGGCTTCGGGCGGAAGCAATGAAGCAGACCATTCACCCCGTGGGTAGCCCAATTACGTTTGTGATTGATAGCAACGTGAACTACACCAATATCTGCAACGTCGATTGCCGATTTTGTGCCTTTTATCGCCATGCAGAAGATGCGGACGCTTACGTTTTACCCTACGAAGTTATCGCCCAAAAAGCCCAAACCCTAATAGATGCTGGGGGTACGCAGTTTTTGCTTCAAGGGGGGGTCAACCCGAATTTACCGTTTGATTATTACACCAATCTGCTTCGCCAATTACGGGCGGATTTCCCGAATTTAACGCTCCACGCTTTTTCAACTTCTGAAATTTCCTTTATGAGCCAACTAACGGAAAAACCCTTAAGCTGGGTGCTTCAACAGCTGATAGATGCTGGGCTTTCTTCCATACCAGGGGCGGGGGCGGAAATTCTGCACGATGAGGTTCGGCTTCGGGTTAGCCCGAAGAAAATTAACACGCACGGCTGGTTGGAAGTGATGGAAGAAGCCCACAAACTGGGGCTAAAAACATCCGCTACTATGATGTTTGGCATGGGCGAACAGGATTGGCATATTATTGACCATCTGATGCAAATTCGCCAATTGCAAGATAAAACAGGGGGCTTTACCGCCTTTATTCCGTGGACTTTTCAGCCCAGCAATACGCAGTTAGAAAAACTACCCCTTGAATATCACGCTACAGGGTTGGATTTCCTTCGGGTGGTTGCTATTAGCAGGCTGGTGTTGGATAACATTGCCAATATACAATCAAGCTATTTAACGCAAGGCATGAAGTTGTGCCAAACGGCGTTACAGTTTGGGGCGAATGATATGGGGGGCTTGGTGTTGGAAGAAAACGTGGTAACAGAAGCGGGGGTGAAGCACGAAACGGCGGATGTGGCAGAAGCGGTGAAAATCATTCATCAGCTAGGGGTGCCTGCCGCCCAACGAGATACCCAATACCGCATTTTGAAAACGTATACCCCTTTGGCACCCCCTATTTTTTAGGGTGTAAAAACACGATGCCCTTCTTTCATCTATTAGCCTTTATAAAAAAACAACCTCGTAGCGGAAGAAAATAGCCGCCTCTACGAGGTGTTATTTAAAAAGTAGTAGTTACAACGAGAAGATACTAAGGGTTTACCCGAATCATCACCTCATTGCGTCTTAAAAACCAAGGGGTAAACGGTGGGTTATAAAACGCATAACAAACAGGAATGCCAGCCATAACGGTAGGCATACCCGTTGCTTTCAGTGCGGCTTTTAGATCGTCGCTTCGTTTTTTTAATTCTGCCGTAGTGGGGTTCCCTGAAAATTGAAATACTGCCCAAGTGGAAGCGGGTAAATCAATAAACCGAATGTTTGTGTTAGTTGGTTTTGGTAACGTTTCTTTTGTATAACCCTTGGGCATAATAAATTCCGTTACCCATTGGTCATTGTCTTTATCTTCACTTAAACCATATTGCCCTACAGGGGTGGTCATCGGCAGTTTTACTTCTTTATCGTTTTTACCAAAAATGTACCCTGCTAATATCATAAAGCCTTCGTTAATGGCTTCTTTCCGTTCGCCCACGGTGGTTACTTCTGCAATAACCAGCGGTTTGTATTGCCGAACTTCAAAACTGGCAGTTGAATTTTTAACGGTATAGACTGGCGTTTCATATTTCGGCTTTTTCGCATTGGCTAGCATGGAGGCTCCTCCGCCAATAATGGTTAGTATTAAGGCAATAAGCAGCCAATTTTTCATCGGGGTGGATATCCTTTATTTTTATTTTAGACCTCTTGCATGACCCGAGAGGTGGGTGCAGATACTAGGAATGTTGATTGCTCTGCAATCACTCGCTCTGCGGAACGGAGAATTTGACGTGTACACAGAAGTACATAAGAATTCGAGTACCGCAAATGACAACGTAGATGCCCCAGATATTGAGTCATGCAAGAGGTCTTTTGTTTAAGGCTTAAGTTTATCAATAGCCAATATAACCCCTTTATCTTACGACGCCTTCTTGTTTGTAACGCTTTTCTTTAGATAAACTTAAGACGCCCTTAGGGTTTGAATCGCTATTTTTTTGCTTGTGATATAATAATTTAGGTTTTACATTTGGGTACGCTCCCTCTAAAATTTTAGGATTTTTTCTTTTTATGATGATGCTACAAGCCAGCAATCTCTCTCTTTCTTACGGGTCTCAACAAGTACTTGAAGACGTTAGCATTAAAGTAACCACGCACAGTCGAATTGGGCTGGTAGGGGCTAATGGCGGTGGAAAATCTACCTTGTTGAAATGCCTCATGCGGGAATTACCCCTCGATGAAGGCAAAATTTCGGTGCCGCCGCATTACCGTATTCAATGCTTAACGCAAAATCCGCAGTTAACGGCGGGCAATACCCTAAAAGAAGAATTGTATAGCGTATTTACCGAATTAAACGAAGCTAAAGCAGAAGAAGCTGAACTACTGGCAGATTTAGAAAACCTAACGGGTAAAGAACGGGAAGTTGCCCTTAAACGCTTGGCAATGACCCAAGAAACCCAAGAACGTATGGGCGCGGTAGATTTAGACGCCAATATTAGCCGAATGATAACGGGCTTAGGCTTCACGCTGGAAGAGCTGAATCAGCCAGTAGAATTGTTCAGCGGTGGCTGGCAGATGAGAATCAACTTAGCCAAAGTTTTGTTGCAAGGGGCAGATATTATTTTAATGGATGAACCGACGAACCATTTGGATATGGAAGCCTGTCAGTGGCTGGAAAACTTTTTAGCCCAATACCCTGGTGGGATTGTGGTGGTTTCGCACGACCGTCGGTTTTTGGATGAAGTGGTTACTGAAATTGCGGAAATTGAACGAGGTTCGCTCACGCTTTATGCGGGCAACTATACTAGCTATCTGGAACAAAAAGAAGATAATCGAAATAGGCTGATTGCTGCAGCGGAACGTCAGCAAAAAATGCTTTCGGAACAACAGGCGTTTGTAGATAGATTTAGAGCCAGTGCTACCAAAAGTACCCAAGCCAAAAGTAGAGAAAAACAATTGGCTAAAATTGAACGCATTGAAGCCCCACCTGCTAGCTTGCGGAAAATGTCGGTGAAGTTTCCGCTGAATAACCCCAGCGGTCGGGAAGTGTTTACCCTTCGTAATATCAAAAAAGCCTTCACAGAAAAGCCCTTGTACGAAGGCGTTAGTGCTACCTTGGAATGGACAAAAGAAGCACCGCAACGGGTATTTATTTTAGGGGCGAATGGGTGCGGAAAAACCACGTTGTTCAAATTGCTGATGGGTATTGAAAAAGCAGATGAAGGCAATATTGTGTTTGGTAACAGGGTAGAATTAGGCTATTACGCCCAACACCAATTGCAAATTTTAGATGCCGATACCACCGTTTACGATACGTTGGAGCAAGCCATGCCTGCCACGCATCAATCTGAAATTCGGGGGATTTTGGGTCGGTTTTTGTTTAGTAACGACCAAGTCAACAAAAAAGTGGGCGTGTTAAGCGGTGGCGAAAAAGGCAGATTGGCGTTAGCTAGATTGATGGTTACTAGCCCGAATACCTTGTTGCTAGATGAACCAACCAACCACTTGGATATTCCTGCCCAAGAAGCGGTGGAATCTGCTTTGAAGGATTACCAAGGCACCATTATTTGCATTTCGCACGATAGATATTTCATTCAAAGCTTGGCAACGCAAATTTGGGAATTCCATGAAGGGCAATTGGTTACGTTTGATGGTAGTTACAATAACTACATGAAAAAACGGAAGCAATTGTTGGCAGAAGCCAGTGCGAAAAAAGCAGGGGCAGTGAAGCAGAAAATGGTTATTGGGCAAGCCCCTACCGTGGTTTTGGCGGAAGATGCTCCTATTCAGGCTAGGAAAGATTTAAAATATCTGCAAAAAAACTTGAAGCAATCTGAAACGAAAATGGCGAAATTGCAAGTTACCAAAGCGGAATTAATGGAGACGATGGCGGAACCAGCCGTTGCTCAAGATTATTTGCGGTTAGATAAATTAGCCTTAGAACTAGAAGCCCTAGAAAAAGAAGTGGAAAAAGAAGAAGCCAAATGGGAAACTTTAGCTCTACAACTTTCAGCCATGGGTGCCACCGTTTAAGCCCATCATTCTTTAACCCGATAGTTTCTTTCGGCTTGGTTATGGCGTTGCTTTTTTCGGTGGCTGTTCCTGCCGTTTGGGCGAAAACACCGCTGGCTTCACCCACCAAAAATCTAAAAGCTGGGCTGGTTGTGGTCAATACCATCCAACCGCTAACGCTGGAAGCTACCCTCCAGCGGGTAATGGCTAATAACCCCAAAGTGAAAGCCTTAAAAGCCCAAGCCGAAGTAAGCAAAGCCCAAGTAGTAACCGCTAACGCACGGCTAAATCCTTCAATCATGAGTGATAATGGCGTGGCGGAAAAAAGTTATCGGCTAGGGGTGCAACAAACGTTTGAATTGGGTGGTAAACGTAAAAACAGAGTAGCCGTAGCTACCGCTCAGCAGGCGGTAACGGCTTCAGCTATTGCCCAGCAATTGTTGGATATTCGGGCAGAGGTGCGTAAAACCTATACGCAAGTGTTTAATTTGCAAGAACGCCAAGCCGTTACAGAAGAAATTTTAACAACCGCTCAACACTTATTAGATGTAACAGAAAAACGAGAGCAGGCGGGCGATGTAGCTACGCTGGATGTGTTGCAGGCTGAAATTGTGATGGTGAATGCCCGTAATGAACTGCAATTAGTGGCTTACCAAGTAGTAGAAGCTAGAAACAGGCTGAATACGTTGTTGAATCAGCCGTTGGCTACAGGGCTTCATTTAACGGCTCCAACGGCGGTGCTTTTGACAGTGCCTCACATATCGGGTATGATGACACCCCCAGTGCAAGCCCCTGCAACCGAATTAAGCGTGGAACAATTCGTGAAAATGGCGATGGAAAATCGGCCTGAAGTGCAACAGAATCTGCAAGCGTTAACGGTTATTGAAAGGCAATTAGCTTTAGCCAAAGCCAATAGAACGCCCAATTTAAGCCTAGCTGGGGGGTTTGATAAAACCACAGGCGAAGGGGGGCAGAATAGTCTTTTCGTGATGGGGAATTTGGAATTACCGTTGCTAAACAGGCAGGAAGGCCCTATTCAAGAAGCCCTTACCCGCAAAGCCCAGCTGCAAGCAGAACAAACGGCACTGCAAAGCCAATTAACATTGGAAGTAACTAATGCTTATGCGGCTTGGCAGGCTCATCAGCAACGGGTGGCTAGCTATGAAACGCAATTACTACCGAAAGCCCATTTATTGGTAGAAAAAGCAAGACGAAGTTTTGAAGAAGGAAAAGTTTCAGTTTTAACGCCTATTCATGCTCAGCAAGCGTTTATTAGTAACCACTTAGGATACCTACAGGCGTTGCAAGACGTGCAAAATGCCCTGACAGACCTTGAACGAGCGATAGGAATCCCCCTATGAAAAAGAGTGTTACCTTTTTAATGGCGGCCTTGCTAGTGATTATCAGCTTTTTATTAGGCAAAGGCTGTTCTTCTTCGCAACCCGTGCAACAATTTGGCAACCCCAGGCCTGTTCCTAGTTCTTCGCAATCGGTTCGGGTGGAAGATGTGGTTAGCATTAACCCTGAAGCCGCTAGCCAAGCCCACTTTGAATTGCTAACCATAGAACCCAACCCCAAGGGGAATCAATTAGTTACTACGGGCGATATTCAGCCTGACGACAATAAAGTGTTCCATATCAATTCCTTTGTGGGCGGTAGGGTTCGGCAGGAATCGGCCTTGTTGGGCGATTTTATAACCGCTGGGCAATCGTTGGCGATTGTTCAAAACTTAGAAGTGGCTAAAATTAAAGCCACCTACATTCATGAATCTCATCTGAATGAAATTGAAGTGGCTCAAGCTAAAACTCGGTTAGCGTTAGCCAACCGCACCTTGGAACGGGAACGTCGGTTATTGGCGGAAGGCATTTCTCCTCGGAAAGATTATTATCAAGCTGAAACAGATGCCAGCATTGCTGCCACCGCCTTGCGTGGGGCGAAGGAACATGCCACCCATATCCGCACGGAAGCCCAAGCGTTGCTAAGTGCTTATGGCACGGGGTTGGGGTCTGCTCGTTCGGAACAAATTCAAACCGATGCCGTTATTAAGGCACCACGGGCAGGGGTTATTCTTAAAAAAACCATTACCGTGGGTGATATGGTAACGCCTGATATGGTTTTGTATGAAGTGGCGGATTTATCCACCGTTTGGTTAAACATTGCCATTTACCCCAAAGATTTTACTAGCATTCATTTAGGGCAAACGGTTACGTTTATTTCAGACACGTTACCCAATACCATTTTTTCAGGCACTGTGGATTATTTGCCTCCTACCACTACCACGCCTCAAAGTCCTATTTTCACGGCAAGAGCCTTTCTTAAAAACCCCAAGGGGCTATTAAAAACAGGCATGTTTGGGCAAGTAACCATTACGCTTCCCCCTACCGAAAATCAATCGAATCTGCTGTTTTTACCTGAACGAGCCGTTCAGCAATTGGGTGCTGAAAAAGTGGTATTTAAGGTGATAGCCCCGAATCAGTACAGAAAACAAGTGGTTGAATTGGGCGAAAAAACAACAGGCGGTTATTGGGTGAAAAAAGGGGTATCGCATGCCGATAAAGTGGTGGGTGATGGTAGCTTTATTTTAAAAGCGGAACTACTAAAAAGCCAATCTGCCCAAGAAGGGGGCTAGTAAGCAGTTACCATGGAACGATTATTGCTAGCCCTAACCAAACAACGGGTGCTAATTCTCGCCTTTTTTACGCTGTGCATCATTGGCGGATTAGTGGCGTTCCAAAGCGTGCCGATTGACGCCTTCCCAGATTTAACCAATAATCAAGTGCAAGTACTAACGGAAACGGCAGGTATGGCACCTGTTGAAACCGAAGAGCTGGTAACCATTCCCATAGAATCGTTAATGAATGGGTTACCTCGGGTTCAGCAGGTGCGGTCTATTTCAAAATTTGGGCTTTCGGTGGTAACCATCGTTTTTGAAGATGGCGTGGATACCTATTTCGCTAGGCAATTGGTTAATGAGCGGGTACAAACCGCCAAAAGCAGGCTGCCCTTGGGTATTTCTCCTGAATTGGGGCCTATTACCACGGGTATGGGTGAGCTTTACCAGTATGTGGTAGAAGGCAAAGGCTATACGCCCATGCAACTAAAAACGTTGCATGATTGGGAAATTAAATATCAGCTTCGTACGGTGCCTGGGGTGAATGAAGTGAATACTTGGGGGGGCTTTACGCAGGAATATGCCGTAACTGTTTCGCCAGATAAGCTATTGCAGTACAATCTAACACTGAAAGAATTATTCATGGCCTTAGCCAATAATAACGGCAATTTTTCGGGTGGTATTATTGAACACCATGCCGAACAGTTTATTGTGCGTGGGCTGGGCAGGGTCAACAGTTTGGCAGATATTGGCAACATTATTGTGAAACAGAATGGGCATAAGCCTATTTTGGTTAGCACCATTGCAGATGTTTCTTTTGGTTCAGCCCTTCGGCAGGGGGCGGTAACTAAAGACGGGCAAGGCGAAGTGGTAACGGGCATGGTCATGATGCTGAAGGGCGAAAATAGCCGAAATGTAATTAACAGGGTGAAAAGCAAAATTGAAACGCTCCACAAAAGTTTGCCCGAAGGCGTGGGTATTACGCCTTTTTACGACCAAACCCACTTGGTAGAACAAACCCTGCACACCGTGCAATCCAACTTAATTGAAGGCGGATTGCTGGTTATTACCATTTTACTGCTGATGTTAGGTAATTTACGAGCCGCCCTTATTGTAGCGGTTACCATTCCCCTTTCGCTGATGTTTTCCTTTATGGGCATGAAGCTAATGGGTATTACCGCCAATATTATGAGCTTAGGGGCGTTGGATTTTGGTATGATTGTGGATGGTGCCATCGTCATGGTGGAAAACACGTTGCGAAAATTGGGGCATCCCCCTGAAAACCCACCGCTAAGCCACAGAGCCATTATTCAAGCTTCGTTAAAAGAAATGGCGAAACCCATTCTGTTTGGGGTGCTTATTATTGCCGTGGTGTATATGCCTATTTTATCGTTGGAAGGTATGGAATATAAACTCTTTTCCCCTATGGTGTTCACCGTTATTTTTGCCCTGTTAGGGTCTTTATTGGTGGCGTTGTTATTGATTCCCGTGTTGTGTAGCTTTTTTCTGCGGGGTAAGATTATGGAAAAACCCAATTGGTTAGTGGAAAGTGTTCGCAAGCCTTACCAACGCCTGTTACAGTGGGCATTTGCTCATCAAAAAAAGACGCTCGTTACGGCTTCGGTTATTTTCATTCTGACGATGGTATCCGTGCCGTTTCTAGGAACAGAATTTGTCCCGAAGTTGGATGAAGGCGATTTTATCGTTAATAGCATCGGGTTACCGAGTGTTTCTTTGGCTCAAACAGCTAAAACAACGACCCAAATTGAACAAGTATTGTTGCGATACCCCGAAGTAAAAACAGTCGTCTCCAAAATTGGTCGACCAGATTTAGCGACAGATCCCATGAGCCCCAACGCAGCGGATTCCTATGTAACGCTGAAACCCCCTTCACAATGGCGGCAGGGCGTTACGAAAGCCTCTTTACTAGCGGGTATTCGTAAAGCGTTGCCTGAAAATGTTTTAGGCGTTAATTTCAACTTTACTCAACCCATTGAAATGCGAGTCAACGAGCTGGTTTCGGGCATCCGAGCGGATTTAGCTATTAAATTATTTGGCGATGATATGCAGACCTTAATTGCAAAAGCGGCAGAAATTGAACGAGTCATGGGCAGCATTGCAGGGCAGGCGGATTTACAGACGGAAAAACTTTCGGGTAGTGGGCAATTGCTTATTACACCAGACAGAGCAAAAATGGCACGCTACGGCGTAACCATGAGCGATATTCGCACCTTGGTGGAAACCGCCATTATGGGTACGCCTGTTTCTGAAGTGCTAAAAGGCAAACAACGCTTTGCACTAAGGGTGAAATTCCCGCACGGCAACCAAGTAGACCCTGATGCGGTGGGGAACTTTCTGATTGAAACCACGGCTGGGCAACGTATTCCGCTTCGGCAAGTGGCTATTGTTGAAACGGGGGAAAGTTTAGAGGTGGTCAACAGGGAATTGGGGCAGCGTCGTATTATTATTCAAATGAATGTTAAAAACAGAGATATAGGCTCGTTTGTGGCGGAAGGTAAACGTAAAATTGCCGAACAAGTAGCTCTGCCCCTTGGTTATACGTTGGATTGGGGCGGGCAGTTTGAAAATCAACAACGAGCCATGAAAAAATTGATGCTAGCGGTACCCTTAGCCATTTTGGTTATTTTTGGGTTGCTAATGGCGACGTTTTCAAAACTGAAACATGCCCTGTTGGTTATTTTGAATGTTCCTTTTGCGTTGATTGGGGGCGTTTTAGGGCTTTGGGTGGGTGGGCTTTATTTAAGTGTGCCAGCCTTGGTTGGGTTTATCGCCTTGTTTGGGGTGGCTATTCTGAATGGCTTGGTGTTAGTTTCTACTATCAATGGGTTGCGAGAATCGGAAGGCTTGCCCTTAGCAGTGGCGATTGAACAAGGGGCAGAAACGAGGTTGCGTCCTGTATTGATGACGGCGTTGGTGGCGGGTTTGGGCTTTATGCCAATGGCACTTTCAACGGGGTCTGGGGCGGAAGTGCAGAAGCCGTTAGCCATTGTGGTTATTGGCGGGCTGATAACTTCAACGTTGTTGACGTTAGTGGTGTTGCCTGTGCTTTATCGGTGGATTAGTCACTCTGAAGCAATCGATGACGAAGAGGGGTAATACCAATTCACAGTTTAAATGGCGTCAGCGTATACGTTGTTACCAGCAAGTTAAAAATCCTCAACCCTACGTCTCTGTACTCCTGCGGTTTTTAACTTACTGGTGCCTAGTCTCCATCTAACGACATTCAATCTGTGAATCGGTATGAATCCTAATAAAGGCTTAATTTTAGGGCTTGCTTTGTTATGCTAGAATAATTATCTGTAATACCAATTGACAATTAAAATAGCGTAAGAGTTCAAACCACCCAGTAGGAACGACCATCGCATTTGCTCTGCAGCTGCCGATGCGTTCCGTCCACCGCAGGGGCAAAAAGAACATCCCGCCGTCAATGCCCTTCTGGTGGCATAGGCGGGTGGCGTTTAGGGTGGTTTTTCCGTAGGGGCTTGCCCCTGAATTTGTGGGGGGTGTTGGGGGGTGCCCAAACAGGCACCCCCTAACAAACCAACCAGCCAAAGACTGAAACAACAATCGATGAAAGAACACGCTATTTAATCTGTGAATGGGTATAA
>JAPLIO010000109.1 GCA_026389055.1 Candidatus Melainabacteria bacterium
AGGAATTTGTTTGTGGGGGTGGCTTGTTGAATTTGGATGTCAGCGAAAGTAGTCATGGGGGAGGTATCCTAGTTGTGAACGAATCATAACGATACGTCTATTTTACCCCAAACCAACCACTCTTTTTCCGTAACCTCATATACCGTTTACAAACGGGGAACGGGGGCATCATGGTGTCTTCCTCCCATTGTTTAGCTTCTTTCTCCATATGAACGTTACCATTTTTGAAGCTGGCTTTTAGTTTTTGCTCCAAGGCTTTTCGCTTAATCTCCATTACCGATGTTAGGTTTTCATAGTCTTTCATTGCCTGTTGGTGTTTACCAAAGGCTCGCTTTTCTAAATCTGAAACCGATTTCAGAACGCTTTGGATGCTAGGGGTCTTCATTGTGGAAGGCTTGCCAATAATCATGCCCCATAAGTTAGGTACAACAAGCCAGCTATCTTGAGCTTTAGGGCGGATACCCACCTGCCTACCAATTAAACTACCCAGCATAACCATTAACGTAACCGCCATAAAATCAATACTGACTTGCATTCGGTGGGATTCATCTATAAGCCATGCCGTTGCCCGTAACGGTAATAAATCTGTATCAAAGGCTTCTACAGGGAGTAATTGTTGCTGAATAACCCGAGGGGCTTCCCATTGTGGCGAAAACGTGGAGGCATTAGCACTAGTAGCTAAAGGTGAAGCCACGGTGGCGGTTAGGCTAGGGTTACTGGTATTGCTAAGGGCTTTTTTAATACTGCGTTGCCGATAGTCTGTCCGACTTTGCCATTTTGAACGTTGCCCTAACACGGATTGCCCGAATAATGTTTCCATTGCAACCGCATCGCCTTTTGTCCAAAACGCAAGATGGCTTAATAGGGCTAAATCTGCTGAAGAATCATCTCCTGCATAAGAGGCTACATCCCCCTGCCAAAGGGCTTTAATAGCCCCGCCATGCCGACTATTAAACATCTGTTCGGGTAAGTCTGTTAAAATAACAGGTGGGGCTAAGGGGGAAGCAGGAGGGCTATTGTGTGCCTGCTGGTTCGCCCGTTGTTGTTGGTGTTGAGCTTCACACCACTGATAAAAATGACGGATGCTTTCCTGCTGATTACTTAACGTGATAGGGGCATTTTGAAACCGATTACCTGTCATGGCAATAAACCGTTTATGATGGTAAATTTCCACGCAATGCCCACACGCCAATGTGAACTTTGAGCCTGTTTCCCCTTCAAGGCTACCCCACCCAAACCAGTGCAAGCCTTTACCACTTTGGGAAACTTCCGTAAAGCTAGGGGGAAGCATGGCTAAAATGGGTTCTACCCATGGTAAGGGGTTGCCCACCGCATCTAAGCTATTGTCTAAATCCACACAAACAAGGGTGTTTTGTAGGGAAAAGCCCACCCCTGCAAAATACTGTGGCATTTTATGCCAAGAAAAAACGGCTTCTGTAAACGTACCGCATTGGGTAAGTTCTGTTGGGTTACACGGGGCTAAGGTGTGCGGATTGTAAGGCACTTTTAAAGGTTTAGCCTGCCCTTCCTTTGCTACTAGCCGCCAAAGTAACCAGTGGTTTAAGTGTTGCATTTCCGTAGGGAAAAGTGTTTCAACATTAGGGGGATTGGTAAGCATTGCCATTATAATGATTGTTCCTCATTCGGTTGTGAAAACGACACGGTAACAGGGATAAACAAACGCACCTATAAAGGCTTGGCTGAATTTACCTTGCCGTTTACTAGGTTGCGATGGGTCTGTTAAATGAGGTATAATGGTGGTATTAAGTTTCAACTGAACTGGTTGATTATTCGCCGATGGATTCGCCTCCGTCGGCTTTTTCTCTTTAGGCGGCATCTGTTTCGGTTTCCTCTGTGGGTTGTAGGGTTGGGAGTGATAAAGGGTTTTCTTGTGCCTGTTCTTGTTCTTTCTCTTCTGCTTCTTGCCACTGGTGAAGCAAGGCAAAGAACCCAGAGACGTTATCTAGGATTTCTTGTTCTTCAACATCGTTCAGCCCGCCATAATATGCCTGCATGGGTTGGAAGGTGTGGCATGGCAACCGAGCCTCCTTTCCACACTAGGGGAGTGGAGGTCGTTTAAGCAACCGCATTGAGGGCATATTAGGGTAATGCCTCCCAACGGGCGAAGGATGGCTTCTACTTCTTGTTTAGGAATATAGAGACGATCGCCATAGTGAAGCCCAAGGTGTTTTTTGGACAGTCAAAAAATGAAAAAAGTGATATAATGGATTTTTTAGCTTAATTTAAGGGTTTTTTAAGGATGATGGAATTGGAATATAACCCTGAAGAGCATCAAATTGTACTAACTATTGATATTGCTTCTAGCCAAATGACGGGTAAAACCTTAACTAAAATGCTGGAAGGCTTTAGAATTGCTTCCGCTTATTATCAAAACTTGGACTCAGGCTTAGCACTAGACAATGATATAGACTTTCAAATAGAGTCTATGCAAATGAATAGCCCCCTTAAAATAATCTTAAGAGGTTTGACTAATAGTGCATTGTTTGCCGCCATGGCTTTCGGGACGGGGTTTTTTGAAAAACTAGGGGGCAACACTGCAGATTATTTTTTTAACAATCAAAACACGCCTGAAAAAGTGCTAAAAGCAAATCAAGATGCTTTAAGCGGTGTTGTTAAAAGTTCTATAAACGCTAGTATTAGTTTATGTCTTTGGAACTGTGAGAGTAAAACGGTTGTATATGAGAAAAAAGTAGATCATTCACAGGCTGTTGAAATTCAAGAGCAAACAAAAAAACTGTTAAAAATAGCTGAAAAAGAGGAACACTTAACAGAAGTAACGCTTTCTTTGTTCAGTTTAGCGAACCGTGAAGAAGTTTCAAATAAACCCAGTTTAGATAAGGGGTTTATTTCAGAAGTAGATGCTGGTAACCATTATCCGATAACTTGGATTGATACAGAAGGTAAAAACTTAATCCGTAAAGATAAATTAAATGCGTTTAGCAAAGAGTTCCTAGTGGATGTTAAAGTATGCAGAAAAAACGGAAGTATTACACGCTATAAAATTACCCATATTTATAATTTAGAACGCCCTCAACAGCAAACGAAACTGAATTTAAACACTTAGGGCTTTGGCAAGGGATTCTTTATTCCGATGAGTTTTAACCTTTAGTAAGCCCGTAGCATAGTAATAAACCAAGGCGGTTTCAATAGGGGGGTGTAACTTCCTAGGCTCAATTTCTGCTTTATCAGTAAACTCTTCTACGGTTTTTAAACTTCCTTGATACCATATATGTATTAGCAAGCGTTCTTCAGAGTTATAGGCTTCTGCTTTAATATGCTTGCCTGCATTTTCAAAGGTTTTAAAATCTGCCATGGCACTTTCTTCAAAGGCTTTTTTATCTGTTTCAAGGTGGGGGTTATTGCCTGCTTCCATTAGCTGGTGGCGAATAAGTTCAGGGAGTTCTTTTCGGCTTGCTTTGGTTGTGCTTTTATCTACAAGCGTTTGAATAGCTTTTAATAGTTGGTGTTTGGTTTCTTTTAAATAGAAAACCAAGCCTTCCACCCCCAAGCGACGAAAAAGCGATTGTTCAAAATAATCCCGTTGCTGGGGCATGGCTCAAAATCCTTTCATTCTAAACAGATACCTTTAGCAGGGTGTTTAGTTCTGTTTTCCAACCACCTTCTAACGCTAAAACAAGGCTTGCCATATGCCGAGGCGTTTTAAGCGAACCCACTACTTGATATTGCTGTGCTAAAATTTCAAGCAACGTTTGTTTGTAGTGGGTATCTTCGTTGCCCAACAACTGTTCTCCTTTGGTTTCCAATAGCAGATATTGCCCTTCACCCGTAGCAGGATTGAGCGTTTTCTTCACCAAAAAATCAGGATAAATCGCTCTATCTTGCCAACCCTGTAGCTTATATTCACTGGTTTGCCTAGCAAATAACCGATGCCACCACTTCACGCTTGTTTCTCTATCTAAGTAGCCTGCTACTTCGGTTTCTGCCCCGTTGAAAAAATCTGCTAACATGGGGGTGTACAAACTATTTTCAAACGATAGTTCCAGCGGCTCTGCTTCAGCAATGGAAACATCATAACTAGCCCCTAATCTAAACGCTTCAGGCTGCTTCCCAGCGTGTTGTTCCACCAGTTCAAACGAAATAACACCTTCAGCCAACCACTGACGAAACAACGCTTCCGATTGTGAAAAAATTTGTCGTTGATACTCATTTTTGATACCTGCCATGACATCAAACGGCATATAGGCTTCTTGAATACGGCTAATGTGGTTGCCCAGTAATTGATGAGCAATAAACGCACTAGGAATAACAGGATACAACTGACGATATAATGCGATAGCCGTAGGTTTTTCAGGGGCAAGGTAGTTGAGGTTTAACCGAGTTTGCAAGGCTTCCAACGCTTGCGAATTCCCCTTTTTACCTAAGCCGTAGCCAATTAAAGAAGCATCTTGATGGGCAAAATTATGGCGTTCCACCAAAGTAGGAACATCCACTTTTAAGCCTGTAAATGCTACTTGTGGTAATAAGTGTTCTTTCCAATTTAACGGTAAACTGGCAGGCAATGCAGGATTATTAAACGCTTTGCGTGGATGAAATAACACGGTGGGCAATAAAACCTCTTCCAAAGTAAAACATTCACGGCGTTGAATGCGTTTTTTAACCTTGGCACCCCCGTCTGATTCTTTAATTAACGCTTTTTTAACATCGCCAAATCCCTGTTTTTCCAAGCCTTCTACAATGGTATTGGTAAGGGTTGCAACATCTGCATTGTGGCAATACACAAACGCTTCGTTGAGTTCGGCTTTGGGTTCAATGCGTTTGGCGTTGGGTTGACGTAAAATACGCCCCAACATTTGTACCATTGAAACATCTGTTCGGGTATTGTCTAAATTACACAACACATAGGCAAAAGGGCAATCCCACCCTTCACGCAAGGCATCTTTGGTAATAATAAACCGAATGGAACAAGTATCGCTCAATAAATCAATCCCGCCTAAATCATCCTCTTCAGAAGAACGCTTGGCAATTTCTGCATGATTAACCCCCTGTTGCAATAGCCATTGTTCTACATCATTGGCGTGAATGTAGCCTGCCTCTAATTGATCTTTCCCCGTGCGTTGTACCCGAATAAGCATAATGGGACGGATATAAGTGCCGTAATTGTACCGAATTTCTTCGGCGTGTTCTTCTAACTCTCTGCGTTTTTCGTAGGCTTGTTTCAAGCATTGTTGCCAGCTAATTTCTTGCCAACTATTCAGATGAATAGGCAGTTTAATCATCTGTTCACGCCATAAATCCCGACCGTGGGCTTGAAACACAATGTTGCTATTAAAGGGGGTGGCACTCAATTCCAAAATAAAGGAAGGGTTAAACGTGTTGATATTTTCTAACGCTTTCATGGTTTTCGTTTTGTGGCATTCATCCACCACCACCAACGGTTGCACTAACCGAAACACATTGGCTAACGAGGCTTTCACCTCGGGGTATTCCGCCCAATCTCGAATAAACACCTCATAATCAGATTCTGCAAAAATATCCAAGTTGGTAACCACTTGTTTTAATTGCTGATGCCCCAACACATCATCTGCCTTTGGGAAAAACGAGGTATACAAGCTATTGGGGTTATAAACTTTTCGGGCTTCTTTTGCCTTCGTTCCCACGTTAAAACTTTGCAACGTGATAATCATCACACAAAGCGATTCTTGTAAATCCTGCGGGGTAAAGCGGTCGGTTTTTTCCAGAATTTTAGGCGAAACACCCCCAGCACACGCCTTAAACACTTGATGCAACGGCGAATTGACGTTTCTAAACTGCTTGAGGGTTTGCCTGTAAATGGTTTCAGAAGGGACGACCCACAACACCAACCCACGCCCTTTGCCTAGTAGTTGGTGCTGAATTTTATCCACTGCCAACGCACCCACCAGCGTTTTACCGCCCCCTGTGGGCAACATTAAACACCCATGCCCAATACTGTTACCTAAGCCGTCTCTGCGTTCTTTCCACGCTTCAATTTTCGGTTGCGGATGATGTTTAAAACAGTACTGAAACCATGCGTCTGCACAGTTACCTTGATGCGTTTTTAGTTCCGTTAAAAAGGCGGAAAGCCTGTTTAAACCTAATTCTTGATATTGTTTTAGTTCAAACTGCCCAACGGTTAAGGCGGTAGTGCTAGCGGTTGCCATAATAAAACCCTTTATTTTTTTCTACTTAAACCAAGCCTTCAGGGGCGGGCTTGACGGGGTTTAACTGCAACAATTCATAGGGAAGATTACAATAGCGGATTGCCCATTTCTTCGCTTTAAGCGTTTTGGCATCTACAAAGCTGATGGGGGCGTACACGATTGCTTCCTTGCCTGTGCCTGCCAATTCTTGAGCGATGCGTTCGGCTCGTTCCAAGGTAAAGGCACACGTTGTGCCTGTTAGGGCTTGACGTTCAGGCTTGTAAAGCAAGTACACCTTGTGGGTATCGGTTTCGCCCAAGTAGCCTGTGGCGTTTTCTGTTGGGAGGGTTTCCAAGGCTTGCAGGGTGGTGTTGTAAAAGACGAACCGCCCCAAGTTTTCCCGACTGGGTAGGGTTTCATCGGTAGCAAGGGCGAGGGTTTCCAAGTTGATGGGTTCGCCCAAGGTTACGGCGGTGAAGCTACCGCCTAGCCCTTGTTGTAGTTGAGCATCTTTAGCGGAAGGGACACCGTCAATCACCCTGCGGAGGCGTTCGCGAGTAATAGCATCTACCGTGGTAAACCCTGCTTGGTGGGCGGTGGTTTCAGGTTTGATGGCTTCAGGTTGTTGAATGAGGATAAACTTGCGGTTGCCGCCATCTTCAGCGTTTAGCTTCAGGGTGGCGTGCCCTGTCGTCCCACTCCCCGCAAACGCATCGAGGATTAAGGCGTTTGGCTGAGAAGCTATTTGTACCAAATGTTGCATTAGTACAATCGGCTTAGGTAGTATTTTTTTACCAAATTCTTCTTCTGTCTCCATTAACTCATTTAAAAGTTTATACCCCTCTGTTGTGGTTCCATCATTTAGTAGTAATGAAGAAGTGTTGACTTTTCTTAACTCATTTTGAAATATTTTTTGAGCAGGAACGGCATCACCATTCTTACCCCAATAAATACGATTATCTTCATCTAGATTTTTAAATTCTTGCTCTGGAATATCAAATTGCCGAGTAAATACTTTACCACTTGGAGATACAACAGAATAATAATTCTTATGGGTTAGATTAGAGGCTTCCTCCTTCTTTGAAATGCTTCCTGGCTTGTATCCACCTCTAAAATCATTATCAAGATTAGGGTATTCATTTTCCCAATTTGGTTTTTCTACACTTTTGTTTAATTGTTTAACATCATTATAGGCAATTACGACATACTCATGATCAGAACGAAAGGTAGTGGTATTTTTCATCTTCCCATCTCTTCCAACACCACTTTTACGCCATATCATAATTTCACTATCAGAAAAGAGATCATTAAATAAACATTTTAAATTTTCTAATTCATCTTGTCCGATAGAACAAAAAATTACCCCCCCCCATATTAAGTAGTTGCTTCATTAGTTGTAACCTTGGCAACATCATACAAAGCCATTTGTCATGGCGTTCAAGGTCATCCGTCCCCACGGTGCTACCCAGCCAGTTTTTCAGCATCGGGCTGTTTACATTATCGTTATAAACCCAGCCTTCGTTGCCTGTGTTGTAAGGGGGGTCTATGTAAATTACATCCACCTTGCCTGCGTACTTGGGTAGTAGGGCTTTCATGGCGGCTAGGTTGTCGCCTGTAATAATCAGGTTATCGTCTAGGGTAGGTTGCCAAGCGGCTACGTTTTTGGCGTGGCTTTGGGTGGCATCTATGTTTAGGGTGCGTATGGGTACGGTGTGGTGGTGGTTTTGTACGGCTTCTTTACCGTTCCAGTGTAGTTCAGGCATGGCGGTGGGGGTCTTTCTAGTGGGTGGTTTGTTGTGGTTTGTTGCGTTCTAGCCAAGCGTTAAAATCAGCGGGTAAAAATCGCCAACTACCGCCAATTTTAATGGCAAAGTCAATAGTGTGGTTTTCTATTAGGCGGTAAACACTACGGCGGTTAATGCGTAGCAGTTCTGCCAGTTCATCAATGGTTAATAAGCGTTCTTCTATCATCAGGGGGGTACGCCTTTCTTTTAAACGTTCTCTGCAGTATGATTGTCCTAAGTTAGCACAAAAACAAGAAAGCATCCAGTTCGCCATGAAACAAGCGGTTATCTACGCCAGAGTCTCTACCAAAGAACAAGAAAAAGAAGGCTATTCCATCCCCGCCCAACTAGCCCTATTACAAGACTACGCCCAACGCAATAACATGACCATAATGCAAACCTACACGGAAGCCGAAACCGCCAAAAAAGCAGGGCGGGTGGCGTTCACACAAATGAGGTTACGGAAAAAGCCCCATTGGGCGTGCTAATTTTGTTACTGTGCTATTTTCTGCCAGTGGCAGAATGATTGCAGGGCAATCAACATTCGGTTATTTACTAGGTGTAAACGCCCTTACTGCGTTGTTTTCTGCCTGCCCTCGACAGAATGATTGTAAACAATCAACGTGCCTCATTATCCCATCCCACTGAGACTTTTTCCGTAACCTCCTATAGAAAGCTCTTGATTCTTTCCCCCTTCCAAGTGATTAATAGCCTATGAGAAAAAAACACCTTGATCTACCCCAAACCCTAGAAGCACTCAATGCCTTGGAAGCCGAAGACTTCAAGCAGTTATGGCAACGCTATTTTACCATCCCCGTCAAGTCCAC
>JAPLIO010000236.1 GCA_026389055.1 Candidatus Melainabacteria bacterium
CCTTCTGGTGGCATAGGCGGGTGGCGTTTAGGGTGGTTTTTTTTTTTTTGTTTGCCCCTGAATTTGCGGGGGGTGTTGGGGGGTGCCCAAACAGGCACCCCCCGACAAACCAACCAGCTAAAGACTGAAACAACAATCGATGAAAGAACACGCTATTTAATCGTTTAATTGGTATGAGGTAGTAGCCCATTAACCTTGTGTTGCTTCCCATGCTTTTTTAGGCAATTCTATCAGCCATTTTCCATTTTCTTTAGCCCCAGTTACTAGGTTATTCCAAAATCCGCCATCATTCTTACCGTCAAAAATGCCGTTAAGTGCACTTTGTACATCTAACCAAGCTAATTGGGGGGTATTATGCAACACTTTCCAGCCCTTAGTATCGGTAGGGTATTTATCCCAAAAAGGAATAAATGGTTTGCCGTTAATTGGAGTATGAGCATTACCGATAACGGTGCCCAAGCTCATAACTAAGCCCACAACACCGAGGGTATGTGCCAACAGACGCCAGCTACTATCTTTTTGTTCGGTGGATTGGTTATCGCTAAATTGTGATTTCAAGA
This sequence comes from Candidatus Melainabacteria bacterium, assembly GCA_026389055.1. GTDB lineage: Bacteria > Cyanobacteriota > Vampirovibrionia > Vampirovibrionales > JAJTHC01 > JACEUU01. The sequence continues at coordinate 561 of JAPLIO010000236.1, forward strand.
ACTTGAAGGCATCTTTACCACCCAATATTAAGCCTGTTAATGCTAACGGGGCTAACACAAAGCCATAGCCGCCTAAAATAGTGCCTGCTACCACAGTTGCCGTGGCTACGCCTGCTGAAATAAGGGCTTCTTTTTTGCCTGTAAAGGGGTAACGAGCGATTTGTTGAACTTTATCTACGGCTAGCGTGATGGGGTCTACCACTAAGCCTGTAATAAAGGCGTTAAACCCGTTGGCAAGCCGTTCCCTAAAGGGGGCATGGGGTGCCGAATAGAGGGGCGATGTGTTGGTTGTATACGCATCTGGCGGTTGATAGGCTGGGTAGGTGTAAGTTGTCAGCGGTTGAGGTTGAGGCTGAACGGCAGGTTGTACATAGCCGTAGGATGGCGTTCCGTTAGGGTACCAGGGGGAAGGGTAGAGTGGAGCTTGTTGAGGGTAAACATTGGGGCTGTAGGCACCATAGCCAGTCCGAGGGGCAGAGTTGAGGGGGGGAGTGTGAGCCATTATTTTCTTATCCTTATTAAACAAAGGGCAGAGTGATTGATACTTCTATTAAACCCCCTCAATCGAACTCTGTGCTAGTCAATCGTGTTTTTTTGATGCCTCTTTTTTGTTTATTAAGGAGAAAATGACCCTTACAAACTAGTCGAAAGCAACATCAAAACATCTCGAACGGTTTTAGCCCCAACTACGGTTGAAACACCCGAAGCATCATAATGCGGAGATAATTCCACCACATCCGCCCCCACAAAATGCAAGCCCTCAAAGGCTTTCAACCAAGCCTGCAATTCCCGAAATGTTAACCCACCCGGTTCAGGCGTACCCGTACCGGGTAAAATGGAAGGATCTAGCACATCTAAATCCAACGTTAAAAACACGGGTCTGCCTTCAAGCTTTTGTTTGGCAATAGGGGCATTGTTAATATCCGTAAACCAACAACCCGTTTCCTGCATCCATGTAAATTCTTCCCGAGTACCTGAACGAATACCCACCTGCACAAAGTGCTTAGGGTCAATCAATTCCACACACCGACGCAACACGGTTGCGTGCGATAGCGGTTCGCCCAAATAATCCTCACGCAAATCGGCATGAGCATCAAAATGCAAGATGGCTAAATTCGGATATTTTTCCACCATCGCTTGAATGGTGGGTAACGTTACCAAATGTTCGCCCCCAATACCGAACCACTTTTTTCCGCTGGCAATAACCTCTTTCGTGGCGTTGTAAATGCGGTTGAGCGTTTCTTCTCGGTTACCCATGGGGAATTCCAAATCGCCCCCATCAAAATAACGAATATCTTCGCCCAATTCCCTGTGCCATAGCGGAGAATAGGTTTCCAGCCCCCAAGAAGCTTCCCGAATGCTAGCGGGCCCAAACCGAGTACCAGGGCGGAAGGAGGTGGTGCCATCATAGGGCAAGCCAACAATCACCCAATCAGCGGTTTCGGGCGTTTCTTCTACGCCCATCCAGCTGGGGTACATTACGGGTGCAGATTTCAGAAAAGTAGTCATTTTTAGATTAAGCCTTTTACCGTCGTTTGATAATATGTAGGGGCAGGTCTCTGTGCCTGCCCGTTTTTACATCTTGAGCGGGACGCCACGGAGAGCGTCCCCTACAAAAATTAGAATTTTACACACCCATCGCTTCGTTAATGAGGTGTTCGTAGCCTTGGCTACCCATTAGGGCGTGGGTGTATTTTTTGCCTAATTCCACACCAGGTTGATTAAATGGGTCGATGCCTAAAACCGCTCCAGCCAAAGCCGTTTGCACTTCTAAAGCGTACAACAACTGGGTAAAGTGGAAGGTATCCAACTTTGGTAGTGAAATAGTGCATGATGGGCGTTGATTACGTTTCAAGCTGGCTTTGGTTGCCATAAATTCGCTAGAAAGCAACTTGTGGAAGGTTTGGTTCGCCAAATAGCCCAAGGCTGGTACTTCAGGCAAGCTATCGGGAATCAGCAATTCAGCGTCAGGCGTTTCAACCGAAATGAAAGTGAACACCTTATCAAAAGGGCCTTCGTTATACAGTTGCACTTGAGAATGTTGGTCAGTTGCTCCGACTGCTTTCAGTGGCGTAGCACCCACATTGACGGTTTCGCCCTTCAGGTTTTCCGCTTTCCCGAGCGATTCCGCCCACAATTGCACATACCAATCTGCCACAAAAGCTAGCTTGGTGGAATAGGGCATTAACACCGAAATAGGCTTGCCTGCTTGGCAAAATAGCATTTGATATAAGGCATTTTGAGCAATCGGGTTTTCCGCCAAATTCGGGTTGGAAGCCACGGTTTCGTAGGCTTGAATGCCTTTTTGGAATTCGGCAACATCCAGCCCACACAACGCAGCGGGCAACATACCCACGGCGGAAAACACGGAAAACCGACCGGCTACGTCGTCTGGCACTTCAAAGGTGGTAACATCTAACTTCGTGGCTAATTCCCGAAGGATGCCCTTGTTTAAATCTGTCGTGAAAACTAAGTGGTCTTTTAGTTGGGTGGCGGGTTGGTCTAAAACGGCTTCTAGTCTATCTTTTAGTAACATAAAGGCAGACATAGTTTCCGCCGTGGTGCCTGATTTTGAAACCACATTCACCAACGTGCGTTTTAGGTTAACAATATCTAGCAAGCCGCTGATGGTATCGCCTTCCACGTTATCCACAAAGTGAAAACGGGGGTAGCCTTTGCGGGCTTCGGTGGAAAGATTGTTCCAATAAGGGTGCAATAAGGCTTTTAGCAAGGCTAATCCGCCCAATGAAGACCCGCCAATACCGAGGATAATTAAATCGTCATGCTTGCCGTGTTGGGCTTTGGCGTAAGCCATTAGTTCTTGGGCTAATTCTGCGTGATTACCAGCGTTTAGCCATTTGACCCAAGCCCCTTCCGTGTGGCGTTTGGCAAATAATTCGGTGATGTGTTGGTGCATGATAGGCTGGTATTGTGCTAGCACATCGGTGCGATTCAACCCATGGGTTGACCCAACGGCGGAAAGATCATAATTAGTAAAATCAAATGAAATGGTCATCATCATAGCAGGTGGGGTGTCCTTCAAAAAATTGGGCAATTAACAGGAAAAATAATTGCTAACATTATCCTGCAAACAGAGTCTATCGACAAGTAGCACAAAAAATCGTTTTTTCAGTTACTTAGATGATGTTACCCTGCTAGTAGCTTGGTATGCTTAAACTCGTATCCAGCCTATCAACGTAAGGGAATTGTGTCATCGTGGTACTTTTAAAACCAACAACCATCCACCCTGCTTTTAGGCATCAATCTCATCGTATCTGGCTATTTTTGAGCCTCTTTCTAACAACCGTCTTCCTCCTATTCTTACTAAGCACCACAACAGGGGCTTTCGCCGCTGGGGGGGGTATGCCTGCCATCAACATTTCTATGGCAACCGCCAGTAACCCCGCCCAAGTAAGCCAAGGGCTTCAGGTGCTTATTCTGCTCACTATTTTAAGCATTGCCCCCAGCATTTTACTGCTTTCTACGGCATTTACCCGAATTGTTATTGTGCTTAGTTTGGTTCGTCAAGCTTTGGGAACGCCCACGTTACCACCAACGCAAGTACTCGTTTCCATGGCGTTAATTTTAAGCTTTTTCGTAATGGCACCCACCTTTGATAAAATCAACAAAACGGCGTGGATTCCATACAACAAAGGGGCTATAACCCAAGAAGTGGCATTGGAAAAAGCGGTTGCTCCGTTGCGGTTGTTCATGTTTAAACAAACCCACGAAAGCGATATTGGGCTATTTATGAAGCTTGCCAAATTAGGCAAACCGCAAACCACGAACGATGTACCGACCCATGTGCTACTACCTGCCTTCATTATTTCAGAATTAAAAACGGCGTTTCAATTGGGTTTTGTGCTGTTTCTACCGTTTTTGATTATTGATTTGGTGGTTTCTTCCATTTTGGTTTCGATGGGGATGATGTTTCTACCGCCAGCATCGATTGCCCTGCCCTTTAAGTTGATTCTGTTCGTATTGGTAGATGGGTGGCATTTGCTTTGCCAAGCCTTAGTAGTGGGGTTTAGGGAATAACCATGTTTTTTACTACCACGTTGTTGATTGATTTAATGAAAGATACCCTAGCCATGGTGCTATTGTTGTGTGCCCCTGTTTTGACGGTGGCTACAGTGGTCGGGGTGGTTATTACCTTAATTCAAGCCGTAACCAGTTTGCAGGAATCGACCCTAACGTTTGTGCCAAAAGTGGCGGCTTGTATTGCCGTATTGATTTTTACCGCTCCGTGGATGGTGGAAACGCTGATTAACCACACAACCCAAATGTTTAGCTTGATGCTAGATATTGCTCAACACGCTGGTAGCGGAGGTGGGTAATGAAATGATGATGAAGGATTGCCGTTTTAGTCTTTCGCTGGCTGGTTTGTTGGGGGGTGCCTGTTTGGGCACCCCCCAACACCCCCCACAAATTCAGGGGCAAGCCCCTAAAGACCCCCAAAAAGCCACCCCCCTATGCCACCAGACGGGCATTGACGGCGGGATGTTCTTTTTGCCCCTTCGGTGGACGGAACGCATCGGCGACTGCAGAGCAAACGCGATGGTCGTTCCTACTGGTGGTTTGTCATTCAAATTTTTTACTGGTATTAAATAATCATGGTGGCAGATTTTCCTTTATTGCAGTGGTTTTCCCCCAAGCCCGTGCTGGTTTTTATTTTAATTAACACTCGGCTAACAGGGTTGTTTTTAACCTCGCCCGTGTTTAAAAACCCCACGTTTCCCACCAAGGCAAAACTGTTTTTCTCTTTAATGGTCGGCTTTCTGTTTTTTACCACCATTGGCGTTCCCTTGGCGTTCGGTAAATCTGCGTTTATGGTACCCAGTTCCGTGCCCGAACTCATTATTTTGGCTGGGCAAGAACTCATTATTGGGTTAGTTCTTGGGTTTGCCGTTAATTTAATGATGGATGCCCTTAATATGGCAGGGGAATTGGTTTCCCTGCAAAGCGGCTTAAATTCCGCCCAGCAGTTTGACCCGTTGACGGGGCAATCTTCTCCCATATTGGGGAATTTTTTGGTGCAGTTGGGCTTGATGTTGTTTTTAACGATGGGGCTGCATCATTGGTTGATTGGCTTAATTTCGCAAAGTTATCAGCTGGTGCCGTTGGGCGATTGGTTTACCCCCGCTAAAATTGGCGATTTAGTACAACGCTTGTTGTTTTTAACAGGGCAGTTGTGGGTGTTGGGGCTGATGCTTTCTGCCCCAGTGCAGGCGGTGATGCTGATGAGTGAAGTTTCGTTGGCGTTTGTTGCGAAGTTAATTCCGCAAATGAACGTGTTTGCCATTAGTTTATCGTTAAAAATTGCGTTGGCTTTTTGGGCATTAACGACGTTTTTAAATCAACTTGAACCCTTCTTGCTCAAGCAGTTTGAGGTGTGGGGACACTGGTGGGCGGTATTGCTAAAATAACTACTTGCTTTTAAATCAAAGTTTAGTTACTATTTAAATTGATAAATTAATTCTATTATTGGCTTTTTTGTTTTTAGTGTTTTTTCTACTATTGAGGATTTTTTACGGATGTTGACGAGTAGTGTTTCCGCTATGAGGTTACAGGCTGTTTCTGCTAAAAACGACGCTTCGCCACCTGCTGTAAACGATACCCCTATCGCCAACCAGCGACTGATGCAAGATACGTTTACCCCTATCGCCACAAAACCACGAGCAGGGCAAAATTCGTTAATAAATCACACTGGTGCATTAGCAACTTTCTTAGCAGTGGAGAGTGAAAAATTAGGATTTCCAGAGATATTAGTTTTTTAGGTTACCATTACACACATTTAACCCTAGAAGAACAAAGCCAAGCTTTATTTCATATGTTTTTGGTAGCACAATTGAATACTAATTTAACATTAGCCCAAAAAGGCAAGCTTGAAACTCGGATTTTTGATTTGCATTTACAAAATCAAGAGCGTGAGATTTTTGGTGATAATAACCGTTTCACGTAAGCGTTTCTTCTTCGGTTTGTTTAGGGTAAACTAATGGATAGGTTTTTTCTACCCTAGCATTTTAGCCACTTAAATAAAGGTCTCTAACAATAATGATGATGATGAACGCCATTCAATTTACCCCCAACCGCAACCCTGAAAACACCCTAGAATGGCTAGCATGGTCTGCCTTCCTAGCTGATAGCAAAAAAGCACTAGATGTTACCCTGTTAGAAACCAAAAACGTAACCCAAATTGCCGATTATTTCCTGATTGTAACAGGCGAAAGCAGAGCTCAAGTTAGAGCCATCACCGAAGAAATTAAAGAACAATTCAAACACGCTGGCCTACCCCATGTGGGCGATGAACGCGATGCCAACGCCAGCTGGTGCTTGCTAGATTACGGCGATTTTGTTATTCACGTAATGCAACCCGAACAACGAGAATTCTATAACCTTGAAGGCTATTGGAATCACGCTGAAGTAATTGAAACAGAAACATGGCATGGGTTGGCAAAAAGTTTAGGGTTGAACTGGGAAATCGAAGCAGCGTAGTAGATACTATTGAGAATAACGCTCTGATGGGCATCCGCAGAGCGAGAAAACGTAGAACGTTTTACGTTGTCATTTGCGGTATTTTCTACCTTCGGTAGAATGATTGCACAGCAATCAATGAATTCTTATGTACTTCTATTTACACGTCAAATTCTCCGTTCCTCATTCCTAGAATCTGCACCACCAGTCCATTATTCTCAACAGCATCTAACAAAATAGTGCTTGCATTTCAAGTTTGCTAGCAAGATAATGTAAGAGTTAATTTGATGTTTCAATTAGTCCATTTGTTAGTTTTTCAGACGTAAATTCGTCGATTGTAAAGGATATGTAATGATGATGATGATGATGATGATGATGAGTTCAACGCCTCGTTCTATTGCAGATATTATGGCAGAAGCCAAAGAAAAGAATGTTGCTCAAGTTCGCTTGCAATTTGTGGATATGCACGGTGTACCCAAGCATATGTCTATTCACGTTAACCACCTAGAAAAAGCGTTGGAAAACGACTTATTACTAGATGGATCTTCCATTTCGGGTTTCCGTTCTATTGAAACGTCCGACATGGCATTTTGGACGGATAAAGATACGTTTACCGTGCTACCCGCCCAAGAAGGCGAACGGGTGATTGCTAGAATCAATTGCGATATCTACAACCCAGATGGTACCCCATTTGAAGGGTGCCCTAGAAATAACTTAAAACGGGTACTGAAAGAAGCTAGAGATATGGGCTTTATTTTCAACGTAGGGCCTGAATTAGAGTTTTTCTTGTTTAAGAAAGATGACAATGGCAAACCAACCTTGGAACCCCACGATACAGCTGGTTACTATGATTTAAGCCCTGATGATTACGGCGAACAAGTTCGTTCAGAAATTGTGGACTATTTGCTACAATTAGGCTTCAACATGGAAGCAGATCACCACGAAGTAGCCGAAGGGCAACATGAAATTGATTTCCGTTACAACGACGCTTTGCAACAGGCTGATAACGTAACGACCGTTAAAATTGTAACTCGTACTATTGCGGCTAAATACGGCTTGCATGCAACCTTTATGCCGAAACCTATTTTCGGGATTAATGGTTCAGGTATGCACTGCAACATGTCGTTAGCCAATTTAGATGGCAAAAACATGTTTTTCGACCCGAACGGTCAGCACCAGCTTTCTAAAGAAGCTCATAGCTTTGTAGCAGGTGTATTAAAGCATATTCGGGGTATTACGGCGGTTACTAACCCATTAGTTAATAGCTACAAACGGTTGGTTCCTGGGTATGAAGCCCCTGTTTACTTGGCTTGGTCTACGGCTAATCGGTCTGCATTGATTCGGGTGCCTGCTAAGCGTGGTAACGGTACTCGGGTAGAACTTCGTTCGCCAGACCCTGCTGCTAACCCTTACTTGGCATTTGCCGCTATTTTGACGGCTGGTTTGGATGGTATTAAAAATAATCTTCAACCGCCAGATACGACTCAGCTCAACATTTACAACTTGGATGAGCAAGAACGTGAAAACCACGGGATTGCTTCTTTACCTGGTAGTTTGTATGAGGCATTAGAGCTATTTAAAGGTAGTGAAATTGCTAGAAAAGCCTTAGGCGACCACATTTTTAATGAATTTGTGAAAGCTAAAACGGCGGAATGGGATGCCTTTAGAACGTACGTTTCCCCTTGGGAAACGGAACGGTATATGGCTAGATACTAAACGCTAGCGGTTATTTTAAAAAATGGGCTACTGATGACTGCGTGATTCAGTAGCTCACTTTTTTATTTTATCCATAGTTGGGTGTATTGATGCGGTTGGTATTGTAACAGCAAGCCTAGCATCGATTAAAGTAATAGGGTTAATACGCCGAAACGTTAGTAATAGAACTTTCAATTTTTTCAATTTATTAGGTGGAACTTTTATGCGTTTTCAATACCCTATTTTAACTAGATGCTTAGCCACAGGATTTTCTTTAACGGAAGTGGTTTTGACGATTGCGATTGTTTCTGTGTTAGCAGGTTTAGCGGTACCGGGAATTATGACTTCAGCCAATAACAGTAAACGGCTTTCGGTTACCAAACAAACTATTTCGCTTATTGGCGATGCCTTTAATGAAAAGTTAGAAGCTAACGCCATTGACTTGAATGCAGGCTTTCAACAGTTTGTGAATGTAGGCAACGGGGGTGGCTTACCTTATACTCGGTATGTGGTTTCTGGTGCTGCTCGTTCTATTGATAGCCCACCAAACCCAGTCAATCTTTGTACAGCGGCTGCTACCTGTACTTTTACGCCAACAGCAGCAGGGCCTCAAGCCGTTACGTTGAAAAATGGGGGCATTTTATACTTTAATTCTACAATCGTATTTGGTTCAGGGGTCAATGCAGCTATACCCGTGGTGTTTGATCCTGACGGTGAATCCCATGGTGATAGAAACTCAGTAGAGCTATGGTTGTATGCAGATGGTCGGCTTCGCACAGCTAGAACCATTATTGCGGCTACTACTGTAACTACTTCTAATACAGCGGTTGCTGCTTCAGGTACCGCAGACCCTGCTTGGCTAGTTTTATAGTTGATTGGCTGAAAATCTGCCACCTGCTAAAGCCGTTACCCAACCTTCTAGTTCTAGTAGCGTTAAATGCCCTGCTAGTTCGGTTTGGCTTAGGGTGTCTAGTTTTTTTAATAGGCTATCAATCGTAATGCCATTAGCTTCTTGATTAGCCAGCACCGCTTGCCAAACTTGATTTTCTTCGGGGTTCTCAGGGCTTTTTTGGACTGAAGTAAGCAATGTTTCACGGTTTGGGCGTACCGTTTTTTCTGGTACCTGCTTGATGGGTAACGCTACCTGTGGCGTTAATTGTAGTTGCGTAGGGGTTTCTTCATCAGAGGTTTTTACTTCAGCCAACCCCAGTTCCTGCAAAATATGGAGTGGTTCCCACACCATGCCCGCCCCCTCTTTCAATAACTGAAGCGGGCCAGCCGCATTAACGCTGGTGGCCTCATTGGGAACCGCCATTACTGTGCGATTTTCCTGAATGCCTAATCTAGCGGTAATCATACTGCCCGAAAGCAAGGGGGCTTCTACAATTAGCACCCCTACACTAACACCTACCACCAATCGGTTTCGACGAGGGAACAATTTTGCCAATGGCTGAACACCTAATGGATATTCGCTGATTAACGCCCCATTGGCTTGTAAAATGGCTTCTGCTAATCCAGCGTGCTTGGCGGGGTAGCAAGTATCTAGCCCACAGCCTAAAAAAGCGATGGTGGGCAATCCCGCTTCTAATGCCGCTTGGTGGGCAACACCATCAATGCCTAATGCTAAGCCTGAAACCACACAAATAGGGTTTTTTCCCAACCCTTTAACCAAGTGTTGCGTCATTTGCTCGCCATAAGGGGTTAATTTTCTGGTACCCACAATGGCTAAACCTACTTGCCCAGCATCTAACAAACCCGCTAAACTTCCCTGAACAAATAGCCCCGCAGGTGGATCGTAAATTTCCCGTAACGCAGGGGGAAATTGGGGGGATTCAAACGGTAGCCATTCAACGCCCAAAGCGTTGTACTGGTGGGCTTCCGCTTCTAAGTTTAGTGGGCAATGTTGCTGAAAAACTTGCCATTGCTGTAGTTGTTCTTTGCTAAGAATGAGTTGTAGTTGGGCTTTTTTACCGTGCCACCATAAGTGCCATAAATCCGTATTTAACGCCATCAGCTTGCGTAGGGCGTTAGACCCTATTTTGGTTATTTTCATCCAAAGCAAAGCCCCTAGCAACGCTTGGGTTGCTGGCGGAAACGTTGGTAATGAAGAGCTAGAAGTAGGCATATCCTGATTATCTTCAATAAAAGTAGACTTTAGAAAACTCTGAAGAAGCTTCCTGTATAAGTCAGTTTATCATAAATATGCTTCGTAACAATAATGCGGAAACTCTTTGAAACGTCATAACCTCTTGGTTCGGGAGGACACACAGGTCCTCCCCTACATAGAAAAGTAGATCATTAGTTTAGGAATCGCTCTATCGGCCTTCAATTGATAACTTCAACTGGTTAGTAACCCCTTCCAACCGACCCCGCAACGTTTGCAACCCTGTTGAAGATAAAATGGTCTTTCCTACTTGATGGGCCTGTTGCAAATACGTTTTCTGTTGCACCAACGTGCCTTGTTTATCCGCCACAATATCTGCCATCGCCATATAAGTTTTCACCTGCCATAAAGGCAACTTTTGTTTTTGCGTTAGCACCAATAACTGCTCTAACGTGGTAATAGCCTCTTGCGGATACCCCTCTTCCCAAGCCAACAAGGCAAAATCTAACTGGTTTTGGCAAGCTGTTTCCCAATTCGTATGGGATGAGTCTAACTGCAACGCTCGCATAAAACAATGCCGAGTTTTGGTTAAATCGCCCTTTTCCCAAAATAATTTACCCATAGCCGCCAATTGCTCTGAAGCTTCCGCACTGGCGTGAACACTTAAAAACAAATGGTAAGCCTGCTTATAAGCTTCCAACGCTTTACCCTGCTGAAATTGCCAGCTATGCTTGGCTTGAAAGACTAAACTTTCTGCCTGAAACCGACTAATACGTTCTTGATTTTTAGACGTAGTAGCACTTAATAACGCTTTTTGCTGAATGGGGAACAACCTAAAAATGGCTTCGGCATGCACCACACCAAGCGGTTCCTGTTGTTGCTGAGCCAATAATTGCATTAAATGGTAATGGCAAGTAGCTTGGGCTAATTGGGTTTTTTCCGCAGGGTTCGTCTTCAAATTTTCCCACCGCTTTAACGCAGATTGAAAAAACCCTAACGCCTTAACCCATTGGTTTTGTTGTTGAGCGACTACCCCTAGTTGCTGTAAAACCGCTGCATGGAATGTACCTTGCAGCAAAGCGGGTAGCGTTTTAATAAACGGTGTTTCCGTCAAGCCAGTTTCCAACGTTTGTAGCACTTTTTCCGCTTCTGGAAACTGTTGTTTTTTAAGCCGATAAGCCACTAACGCAAACAACCCTTCCAAATAAGGCACGGCTTGTTGTTGTTGTTTGGCAACCCGAACGGCTTCCAATAACGCGGTTTCTTCTTCATCTACTGGCGAAAAAGTGGTAGAAGCAATAGCCTCTTTTTTCTTTTTTTTCGTTCGTTGCGAAGGCGAAATAACGGTTACTTCCACTGCCTCTTCTTCTATATCAATCGGTTTCCCTGAAGGGGTAAAAGCGGTTGGTAAATTAGTGAAAATAGGGGTGCTGTAGCCCACATGGGTAGCTTCTGAGCCTGTAAACTGTTGGGCATTCAATTCCAACGCTTTATCTCGATGATACCGAGCTTCACGGCTCAACGTCAACGTATCGCTATTGGTAAATACCCGTTGTTGCGGAAACAGTAGAGACTGTTCATTGTAAAATTTATCCAACTGCTCATGCCAGCTCACTCTATCCTGCAAAGAAAGTTGCTTTAAAATACCAGCCCGTATGGCAGGGAATAGCTCAAACAAAACCGTGGTATGTAACGCTGAAGCTGTAAGGCTACTATCGTTAGCCGTTTTGCCTAACTGGGCTTCTAGCAAGTTAAACACCGTTTGCGGTTCTGCCTGTTTACGAAGAAAGGGCTTCATAGCCGATTGTTTAGCAAACTGGATAAACGTAGGTAAAGAATGGGGTAACAAAGCCTTCAGCACTTGTTCATCTATTGGGTGACGAATAAAACTGAGTACCATCAAAATCAAGCGTTCTTCTTGCGTTTTTGGGCGTTGCAATAACCACTGTGCCAACGCTTCAATCAACACAGGAGCCGTTTCCACCAACGGCTGATAAGGCAACGGGTTAGGAGCCACCGCCAAGCGTTGCTGATAATCTAACCCCAACAACGGCAAACTTTCTGGCAATTGCTTCGCCAATTGGCACAATAATTGCACTACCCACGGTTGCCCTTGGCTAGCCTTCAATAAAGTAGTAAACACCGTTTCTAACGTTTCAGCTTTTAAATCCGCATAAGGTTGACGTTTACCCGCAATGGCAATTTTAATGTTTGATTGGCTCAACAAAAAGTTGAACGTTTCTTTCAGAACTGGTGCTTCCAGCCGTTCTTGAGAACTCACGAACGGATCAATATCATCTAACACCAAAAAAATAGGGGCGTTAAAACTATTAGCCATTAACGGAGCCAAGCGTTGGAAGGTTTTTTCACGATCATAACTAGATTGTAATTGAATGGGGTCTGCCTTGGCGGGGGCAACGGATTCCTTCAAGGGTAAACTGACGACTTCGGGATTATTTTCCAACAAGCACATCAATTGCCGAAGCATGGTTTCACAAAGAGAAATAGCACTAGAATAAGCCGAAATTTCAAACCAAATTAGCTGCTCTGTACCGCCACCCATCAATTCCGCCACGCCACGCAATAACGAGGTTTTACCGCTACCTGGTTCGCCTGTAACCAAAATCAGCTTTGTATAAGCACTGTTTAAGCCTTCCACCAACTGCCAAACCAAGGGTTGTCTATCTTTAAACACTAGGGGCTGGTAGCCAATACATCGCTTGCAAATAGCCAGCGGGCTTAAGCTTCTGCGTCGTTCAGAAAGTGCCGCATCATCATCAGAAACAGTGCGTTTAGGCACAAACTTACCCGAACGTAAGCGTTCAATAACCCCTTGGCTAATAAAGCGAAGTGGCACCGATGGCTTTTGTTCAGAAGAAGTAGTGGGCGGTTGAAACATCATCATCATAAAAAGCGATGAATCCTTTTTTCTGCAGGCGTGCAATTGAATCGTTTTTTTTGTAGGCTTATAAATAGGGTAGCGTTTTTTTACGCCATCCATCTATCTATTCCTTCTTTCGGTTGAATGGTGCATTTCATTGAATACTCTTTCTAATAACGGGCTTGAGCTCCTACAATCAGCCGAACTGGCTGCTATTATCACGCTAAGCAACAAGCTAGAACTACCCATTGCATGGACGCCCCAGCAACAACAGGGGTGTGTGAATTTATACCACTTGCTGCTTGAAGGCAACCAACGCATGAATTTAACCAAACTGGTAAGTTGGCAAGATTTTTTAACCCGCCATGTGTTGGAAAGCCTATTGTTTTCCGCTTATTTACCCCAACAAGCCACCGTGGTAGATGTAGGCACGGGGGGCGGATTTCCCACCTTGCCCTTGCTGGTGTTTCGGGAAGATTTACGCATCGTTGCCGTTGAATCCGTCAAGAAAAAGGCTCGGTTTGTGGAAGAAACGGCTGAAAGCTTAGGGGCGGGTAAACGCCTTAAAATGCTAGCTGAACGGTGTGAAATTATCGGGCAAGATAAGCAACATCGGCAGCAATATCAGTGGGTTATTTCCAGAGCGGTTGCCAATTTAACCACGTTAAGTGAGTATTGCTTGCCGTTGTTAAAACCTGAATTAGGCACGCTATTGGCGATGAAAGGCCCTAGTTGGCCTGATGAGTATGAGAAAGCCGAAGAGGCAATAGAACTGTTGGGTGGGGCGTTTGAAGGGTGTTTGGATTGGGAGGAGATACCTGAATTAGCCCATTGTTATTTGTTGAAAATAACCAAAGAAGACCGCACCCCCAAGCACTACCCACGCTTAGCGGGTAGCCCCCTAAAGCATCCGATTGGGTGGTAGGCAGGGGCGTTTTTCTCTCGTTCAGCCTTCTGTTTCATTATTTTGTTCCTGTTTGTGATAAACTAAATTCAATTTAGGGGTAACGCCATCTACCCCCTCTCTAACGCACGAATACAAACAACAAGGACGCTCCTCTTCGCCATGCCAAAACGCACAGATATCCACAGCATTCTCATCATCGGGGCAGGGCCTATCATCATAGGGCAAGCCTGCGAATTCGATTATTCAGGCTCACAAGCCTGCAGGGCACTCATGGAAGAAGGCTACCAAGTCATCCTCGTCAACAGCAACCCCGCCACCATTATGACCGACCCCAACCTCGCCACCAAAACCTACGTCGAACCCCTCACCCTTGAAGTGCTAGAACGCATTATCGCCACAGAAAAACCCGATGCTCTGCTACCCACCATGGGCGGACAAACGGCTCTCAACCTAGCCTTTGAACTACACAAAGCTGGCTTACTAGAAAAATACAACGTTGAACTCATCGGAGCCAATTTTGAAGCCATCCAAGTGGCGGAAGACCGTGAAGACTTCAAACAGTTGATGACCAAAATCGGGTTTGATTCGTTAAAGTCCTACACCGTAACCAACATGGTAGAAGCCCATGCCGTAGCCAAAGAATTGGGCTTTCCGCAAATTATTCGCCCCGCGTTTACGCTAGGTGGTTCGGGCGGAGGGATTGTTTATACCGCCGAAGAATTTGAAGCGAAAGTCAGCCACGGCTTGAATCTTTCACCCATTAGCCAAGTGTTGCTGGAAGAAAGTGCGTTGGGCTGGAAAGAATACGAATTTGAAGTCATGCGGGATAAAGACGACAATGTGGTCATCGTGTGTTCCGTTGAAAACGTAGACCCGATGGGCGTTCACACGGGCGATAGCATTACCGTAGCCCCCGCTCAAACTTTGACCGATAGAGAATACCAAACCCTGCGGAACGCCAGTATTGATATTATCCGAGCCGTCGGCGTTGAAGCAGGCGGATGCAACATTCAATTTGCCATTCATCCCACCACAGGGCGAGTGATTATTGTGGAAATGAACCCTCGGGTTTCCCGCAGTTCCGCCTTGGTTTCCAAAGCCACAGGGGTGCCGATTGCTAAAATTTCCGCTAGGCTAGCGGTTGGCTTTACATTAGATGAAATTGCCAACGATATTACCCAAACCACCCCCGCCTGTTTTGAACCTGCTATTGATTATGTAGTTACCAAAATCCCTCGGTTTAGTTTTGATAAATTCCCCGAAGGCGGTAATCGGTTATCGCCGCAAATGAAATCAGTCGGGGAAGTGATGGCAATTGGGCGGACGTTTAAGGAATCGTTCCAAAAAGCGTTGCGTGGGTTGGAAATTAACGAACCGACCTTTGATTTCCCGCAAGGGTTCGCCGCTAAAACCGTGATTGAAACACAACTAAAAAAAGCATCAGCCGACCGTGTCTTTTGGTTGCTTCAAGCGTTTAGGCAAGGGGTACCTGTGGCTCAAATTCAAAACCTCACGCAAATTGACCCTTGGTTTTTAGATAATATTCAAACCGTGGTGCAACAAGAAATCACGCTAAAAGAAGCCGCAACAAGCCTTGAAGCCATGCCTGCCGCTACGTTACGCAGACTGAAACAAGAAGGCGTAAGCGATGCGTTGTTAGCCAAAACCTTTGGTGTTAGCGGTAAAACCGTGGCAGATATTCGCACGGAGAAAGGCGTAAACCCCGTTTATAAAGCGGTAGATACTTGTGCGGGCGAATTTGAAGCCTACACGCCTTACTTTTATTCTACCTATGATGAAGGCGAAAACGAAGCCGTTTCTCCGCTACTTACTGGCGTTGAAAATAAACGAGTCGTTATTTTAGGCGGAGGCCCTAACCGCATTGGGCAAGGCATAGAATTCGATTATTGTTGCGTTCACGCCGCTATGGTTCTACGCAAATTAGGCTATGAAGCCGTGATGGTCAATTCCAACCCCGAAACCGTTTCGACGGATTACGACATTAGCGACCGCCTTTATTTTGAACCGCTCACCCCTGAAGATGTACATAATTTGTTGGCTCAAGAACAACCCTTAGGCGTAATAGCTCAACTAGGCGGGCAAACACCGTTAAAATTAGCCAGAGCCTTAAATGGCGATGCTTATTTCAAGCCCTTAGGCACTTCCGTAGCGGCGATTGATGACGCTGAAGACCGTGAGAAGTTTCGAGATATTTTGAATAAGCTCAACTTAAAAGCCCCAGAATCGGGTATTGCTAAAACCCCCCAAGAAGCGTTGCAAGTAGCCAATGAAATGGGGTATCCGCTGATGGTTCGCCCTTCCTATGTATTGGGTGGGCGTGCGATGCGGGTGGTTTACAGTGAAGCGGGCTTACAGAAATATCTGACCGATATTTTTTCTGTTGAACCCGATATGCCTGTCTTGCTGGATAGATTTTTGGAAAACGCCCAAGAAGTGGATGTCGATGCCGTTTCAGATGGCGTTACCACTTATATGGGTGCGATTTTAGAACACATTGAACAGGCGGGCATCCATTCGGGCGATAGTGCGTGCGTATTACCTACGCAATCGTTATCTACGGCTATGTTGCACCGCATTGAAACGGCAACGAATGCGTTAGCTTTGGCGTTGAACGTAAAAGGCTTGCTCAACATTCAATTTGCCATTAAAGAAGATGAACTCTATGTGCTGGAAGTCAACCCTCGGGCTTCACGCACCGTGCCGTTTGTTTGTAAGGCTACAGGCAAACCGCTGATTGAATTGGCGGTTCGGGTGATGTTAGGTAACGCTTTGACAGATGTTTTGGCGGAAGTACTACCAGCCAATTCGCCCGTGCATTTACCGTTGAACCATGTAGCGGTGAAAGTTCCCGTTTTTCCGTTTATTAAGTTTCGGGAAACCGACCCTATTCTCGGCCCCGAAATGCGGTCGACTGGGGAAGTGATGGGGCTGGATAAGACGTTTCCATTAGCTTATGCCAAGGCTCTTTCAGGGGCGGGGTGCAGCTTACCGCTGAAAGGGAAAGTGTTTATTAGCGTGAACGATGCGGATAAACCGATGGCGTTGACTGTTGCCAAACGCTATGCGGAACTAGGCTTTGAACTGGTTTCAACCGCTGGTACGGCGAAGTATTTTGCCCAGCAGGCGGGGTTGGTGGTGCAAGCCGTATTGAAGAAGCATGAAGGGCAACCTAATGTTGAGACCTTGATTTTAGCTAATGGCATTCAACTGTTGATTAACACGCCTTCGGGGGATGATGCTATTGATGACGATTCCTACATTCGTAAGGCGACGGTGATGCAGAACATTCCGATGACTACCACGTTGACTGGGGCTTTAGCCATGGCGGATGCCATTGAGGCGTTGACGCAACAAACGCAAGTTTCAATCACCCCACTGCAAGGCTTGTTTGATGTTGTTCCGTTGGTTTCGGTATAAAATTTTTTTTTACACCCATTTAACAATTAACTGTCTACGAGCAATCGTAGTAGTGCTCTTCATTTTGTCAACCTATAGGTTGCTTTTTTATAGGCTTTTGTCAATCTATAGGTTGACAAATTCGTTTATCTTTAAATCTCTTAATATGCTTTTAATGTTTGTAAGACTATACGAGATTACATGGCTTACGCTATAATTAACTAACAGCCTATTAACCCCAATCCTTCATGCCTGTCTACAAACCATATGCCAGTCTGGGAGCGATAGACAAATTAGAGAGTAAAAACGGTCATTCGCCAATGATGATGTATCACCCCAGTTTAAAAGCACTGCACCCCCAACAGGACCCCTCAGGCACCCTAGCCAAACTGCGTACTATTAAATTATTTCAACAGTTTGAAGATGCTGCCTTATTAAGTATCGCTGCCAAATGCTACGAAAGTCATTTTGATAAAGAAACCGCTATCTTCTACGAAAGCGATTTACCTTCCGAAACAGGGCGAAAAGTTTATTTCGTGCTAGAAGGTTGCGTGAAATTGGTTAAATATTCGTCAGATGGGGAAAGTACTATCGTTCGGCTCGCTTCCAAAGGCGAATTTTTCGGCGTTACTGGGGCTATTACCAACCAACCCTTGCCGTTTTCAGCCTTGGCGTTTATGGATACCAACAAACCCACAACCAAGTGGTTAAACGCACAGATGCCAGAGTCAGCAAAATTATTCTGTACCATTTAATGCGGGATGGGTACGAAGAAACGCCTGCAGGTCAACAGCTCAACATTTTATTACCGCATAACTACATTGCTTCTATGACGGGCATTGCCTACGAAGAATCTGTGCGAATTGTCAGTCGTTTACGTAAGCAGTACGATTGTATTCAGTATTTGCGGGGCGGGAAAATTATTATCACCAACCTAAAGCAACTAAAAGAATTAGCCCAAGGCGATGATTTATGGGGAGTTTAGCCTAACTTTATGAGCCTAACTGCTTTCCCTACTAAAGTACTAAAAGTGCGAAAAATCGCCAGGTGGTAGAAGTGTTTTTTTTTTTGCAATACCAGTCGGGTGAATTGACGTTTACACCCCCACACCCTGAAAATATTGATGAGATTGCATGGATTTCTTCCCAACAATTTGCTAAACTAGCCGTTAAGCCTGAAGTCATTCACGCACAAGTGCTGACCGATTGGCAGGCGGGTTTATTTGCTACCTGCTTTACCTATTCAGAAAATAATCCTGCCAGAGTCGGTTGTTACGTTTAATCGCTATGAATCATCGAGGCAATTTTCAAGTTCACGCTGTTTTTATTCCTCTATAAGCGAAAACGACTGTTCTGCCAACTGCCATAAAATTGAGTTAGGGTGCGTAAACAACATCATCATAGGACTTTTTCAAGCATGAGCCACTTACCAACAAAGAAAATTATTGAACGACTTTTTACGGTTGTATTAGCCTCTACCTTTTTAGTGGGCTGTTTATTGGCTTATCAAACCTATTTTGGAAAAACGGCGTTATTATTGCCAGCCCAAGCCACGTTGCCCGTTTCTACCGAACCTGTTTTTGTTGCAGGGGTTGAACCTGAAATTCAGTGGTTGGCGATGGCTGAAAAAAACGATGAAACACTAGAAACCACCTTTAAAGCCACAGGCTTAGGTGTGCCTGAATTTGAAGTACGTCGGCGAATGTCTGTCTTGGCGTATCAAGCCCATGAAAACAAATCGCCCACCCCTGGGGGGTTAGGCTCTTATGGGTGTGCGGTGGCTATTTGGCACCATGTTATTCGTCCAGCGTTGGTGGCGGCTTATCCTGAAAAAGCGAAGCTAATTCCTGTGCAACTACAACATACGCAACAGATTCTTAATTTTTATAAAAAATATAAATTAGGGACGATTAGCCATGTACCTGCCTTTGATTTAACGCCAGACAAAACTCCTCCAGGCACCGTGATTATTGGCATTAAGAAGGATACTAGAGATGAACATATGCTAGTAGCCGTTGATGTGAATTGGGGTAGTGTCAAAAACCCAAAAACGGGTAAAACCATTTATTTGAAACGAGATGGTAAGACAGATGCTTATGCTGGTAACACGGGGCTAAAGCAGTTTGGGTCTCCGCATTTTCGTATTCAGGAATTTGCTTCTAATTTAGGCTTTTTAAATTCGCATCATGGTGCAATCAATAGTTTGAGCAAGAACAATTACTATGAAGAATTTGTTGTTTTAACCTTTTAAAATTTTAAGCTTAACACCTGAGGGACCCTTGATCTGTCATGATGCTTATTTTCGTAGAGGTTTTTAACTTCAAACCATACGTAGTTGAAGACAGGCTGGTGCGAGCGTAGCGAAGCAGACCAATTAGGAAACCCTCTGGTTTTCGGTCAAGCCTGTTTTCAACGTGCGTATAAACCAATCAACCCTTGTTCCCCTGGGGATTATTAAGGGGGCGGCGAGCAGCCCCTTAATTTTGCGGGGGGTGTGGGGGGTGGTCAAATACCACCCCCCATGAAGCCCTAGCCCGAAGCAAACCAACTATCCCCCATAATTATTACGAAGCGTAATTTAGAATTTGGTAAAGTTTTGTAAGAAGAGGGCTAAAATACTTTTTTTTTCTAGCCTCTTTTACTTGTTTGCGATATGATAAATATAAATAAAATATGATTTGGTTCATCTTCGTGTTCCACACTGGGTGCCAGTTTTTAGCGTTTGTATAAACATTGTTTTATTTTTTGAAGATGGCATCTTTCTTTTACCAAGCAACAACGGTGAAATGAAGATGATGCTCAAGGTAGAACCGTTTAAAAAAAGAAGGAATGCAAAACAAGATGCATTATCCAGAAAAAAAAGAATTTCAAGATGGTGGCTTATTTGGGTCTTCTGAAGCTCAACAATTGTTTGATCAAGCGAGAGAAGCGAAAGCAGTCATTAAAGTTTTAGGTGTTGGTGGTGCTGGTGGTAATGCGGTTAACCGCATGATAGCTAGCGGCATGACAGGTGTTGAGTTCTGGGTATTAAATACAGATGCTCAAGTGTTGGAAATGGCTCACACGCAAAACCGCTTAAAATTGGGTAATAAAATTACTCGTGGCTTAGGTGCAGGTGGTAACCCTAGCATCGGGCAAAAAGCGGCAGAAGAAAGCCGTGAAGATATTTCAAACGCCATTGAAGGTGCCGATATGGTGTTTATCACTAGTGGTATGGGCGGTGGTACAGGTACTGGGGCAGCCCCAGTGGTTGCCAATATCGCCAGAGATATGGGTGCTTTAACTGTTGCTGTTGTAACCAAACCATTCGCCTTTGAAGGCCGTAGACGGATGCAACAAGCCTTAATTGGGTTGGATGCCTTAAAGCAAGATGTAGATACCCTAATTGTGATTCCTAACGACAAGTTGTTGGATGTGGTTGAGCGTCGTACCTCTATGCAAGAAGCCTTCCGCATTGCAGATGATATTCTGTTGCGTGGGGTTCAAGGTATTTCTGATATTATTACCGTACCAGGCTTAATTAACGTGGATTTTGCCGACGTTAAAGCTGTCATGAACCAAAGTGGGTCTGCCATTATGGGGATTGGTCGGGGTACAGGTGAAGGTCGTGCGTTGGAAGCTGCTAGAATGGCAGTCAATTCTCCGCTACTAGAAACAACCATTGATGGTGCTAATGGCGTTATTTTCAGCGTTACTGGCGGTTCTGATATGACGTTGCATGAAGTGAACGAAGCGGCTGAAATTGTTTATGATGCGGTTGATCCTGATGCGAACATCATTTTTGGGTCTGTTATTGATGAACGCCTACAAGGTGAAATTCAAATTACCGTTATTGCTACGGGTTTTGAATTGCGTAATGCTCAAGCAGTTGGTGCTACGGCTGCTGGTACTCGGTACGAAGCAGTGCATAGCCCATTTGAAACAGCGGCGTTTTCTGGCAGTAAAATACCTGTGAATGCAGGTTCAGCAGATGCTTATGGGTATGCCCCAGCAGTTGGCAGAGCTTCAATTCCTCAGCAAGCAGTTAAGCAACCTGCTCGTAGTGCTATGGGTAATTTAGAAAACAACTTGGCGGAAACGGCTCGTCGGATTTTAGATTTACCTGATTTTCTTCGCCCAAGAAAATAATCGGCTTACTAGATTCTAAAAACCGCCTCTCATGTTGTTCGTGAGAGGCGGTTTTTTCTTTTGAAAAGTTATTACCCGCAAGGTGTTGTGTTAACAAACCCTACTTGCGGATTAACAGGAATACCAAAAACGTACAATCCCCAATGTAAATGCGGACCCATGGCAAACCCAGTTGAACCCACTAACCCCAATGTATCGCCTGTTTTAACCACTTGATTGGGCTTGACGAGTATTTTGCTCATGTGAATGTAAATACTCCCCAACCCCTGCCCATGGTCAACGGCTACGGTACCACCATGTAACTGATAAGGACGAGCGATTTTAACAACCCCTCCTGTAATGGCTTTAATCGGTGTGCCTGCGGGCGATTTTTGATCCACCCCCTTGTGATAATTGCCTGAAAATACGCCATTATAGAAGCGTTTAACCCCAAACGGTGAATTCATACAATGGCTAACGGGCAACCGAAAGGGCGGTGCATCCCAATAGCGAGTGTTGCTAACCGTATTTTTAAAGGCTTCAATGGCTTCCATTTCGCCTGCTTCGGGTTCTAATCCGCCTTGTTTTTTAGGCACACTTAAATTTTGTTGCTGAAAATAGGCGGAAACAACCTGCAACGTTAAAGTGGCTAATGGCTCCTTACTCCAAGCTGAAGGGTATACAGTATACGTTTTAGTACCCAGTTTTTCTAAAGGGTCTACGGCAAGGTAGCCTTCGTAGCCATCTGGTTTTGTTTGAAACAGCGTAAACCGTTGCTTGGCAGAAGCGTTGGCTTTTAAGGTCAAAGTCTGCTTTGTACTAGGATAGGTAACGCTAACCCAAAGCCCTTCGCCTTGTTTGACTATTTTTTTTTAACGGTAATGGTAGCCATTTCTTGAGGTTTGGATAGTTCAGCAGACTTATCTGCAACCGTTTTTACCGTATAGTTTTTGATTGGCAATGGGGCTAGGGCTTGTAATATATAGCCTTCGCTGGCTGGGGCTTCATGCAACGGAATGGATAGTTGCAAGCGTTCAGAAGAAAAACTAACCAAATTAAATAACAAGGCTAACAACAGGCAGGTTACATATACCGCAGTAAACAACAACGCTTCACGTTTCATTCTGACCCAAAAAGATTTATACAAAACCATATTCACTCAACTCCTTTTCAGCAGGAAGGGTGGATAATCAACCCAAAGCAAGCGGTTAATTTTTATCGTAATAAACTTAGCAGCCCATTATTTTTATTGAAAGAGCAAAACAAAGAAACTAAAAAAACACTCTTATTATAACACAATTTAAAAGCCCTGTGAAGCGTTTCTTTTAAAATTTTATCTCACTTAAGGTGTGATGCTTTGCCTAGAGAAGTATTGTATCAATTTGTTAAGAAATGAAGTTAAAACCCCTTCTAGTTCTCTGTTTCACTTATAATTCAAGTTGTAAATTCTCTTGTTTCTCTCTCTCTTAATAAGAGCCTCTTTAAGCGGTTTGCTTAGAGAGGATTTTTTTGTCAGCTTTTAAAAAATGCTTGCATCTACCCTGTGTTTTAAGTATAAATAAAGGTGTAAAGTGTTACTATCAACTATGTGGCGGTTGTAGCCAAGTGGTTAAGGCTCCGGTTTGTGGTACCGGTATTCGTGGGTTCAATTCCCATCAGCCGCCCCATAATTGATAGTAACGCTTTTTTATTAGACCTCTTGCATGGCTCGAGAGGTGGGTGCAGATTCTAGGAATGAGGAACGGAGAATTTGACGTGTACATAGAAGTACATAAGAATTCGTTGATTGCTCTGCAATCATTCTACCGAAGGTAGAAAATACCGCAAATGACAACGTAAAACGTTCTACGTTTTCTCGCCCTGCGGATGCCCCAGATATCGAGTCATGCAAGAGGTCTATTTTGTGCCACTTCTTTAGAATCCTGCACGAAAGTTTTTTATCTATGACCATTGCTGATAGTATTAATTTGGCCGAACAACCCACTGCCGAAGGAGGCTTTACCTCGTCTGTTTACGGGCCTGTTCATTCGTGGCGATTAGGCTGGTCTTTGGGGGTGGATTTATTACTCAACACATCCACTTGTTCGTTTAATTGCGTGTATTGCCAATTGGGCGACATTCAGCTAAAAACTGCCAATAGAGCCATTTATGTACCCACCGAAAAATTGGAGCGAGATCTTCGGTTAAGTCAGTGGGAAAAAGCGGATATTATTACCCTCAGTGGTAATGGGGAACCTACGCTGGCCCTCAATTTGGGCGAAGTGATTAGGTTCATTAAAGAATACACACAAAAACCTGTGATGGTGTTAACCAACGCCACCTTGCTAAACGATCCCAC
Organism: Candidatus Melainabacteria bacterium; assembly: GCA_026389055.1. GTDB lineage: Bacteria > Cyanobacteriota > Vampirovibrionia > Vampirovibrionales > JAJTHC01 > JACEUU01. Next base: position 24,483 of record JAPLIO010000236.1, read on the forward strand.
CGTTCAACGAGACCTTGCCTTGGCAGACCAAGTTGCCTGCAAGTTAGATGCTGCTACCGATGGCGTACTTCAGCGGATGAATAGGCCTGTGGCGGGGGTTACGCTGGAAGGTATCATCAGCGGGATTGAAGCGTTTCGCCGAGGTTACAAGGGTAAACTTTCGCTACAGTGTATGTTTATGCCCACCAATAGCGAAGATGTTGATGCGTTGACGGGGTTAATTGCCAAAATATCGCCTGATGAAGTGCAACTGAATACGCCAAAACGTCCGTACCCTATGGAATGGGTGGTGGATTCCAGAGGGAACCATAGTGAACCGCTGGTGAAAAGTCAGCAATTACGGACAATTTCAGAAGCGGAAGCCGACCGTATTGAACAACTGATTCGTGAAAAAGCACCCAATTTACCGCTTATTTCTATTTATAGAAAATAAACGGTCATCCTAATTTAAATACTTTATACTCTATCGGCTACTGGGTTTTAGCCAAGTAATTAGTAACAATAACGCCAATAAAGCCCCTAAGGGTATAGCCCCTGCTAGCCACCCAGAAAGCTCGCCTAAATAACTTAGCTGTAACGCCAAAGGCTGAGCAACCAAATAAGCAAACAAAACCACCGCCGCAAAAGTAAACGGTTTTGCCGTGCGTTTCCTCGGTGGTTCCTGCCCTAGTAACAAGCCAACTATCAATAACAATAACAAGGCAATAGGGTCTAAATAACGTTCCATAATTCTGGCTTTCAGCCATTCATAGGCTTGGGGCAACGAATACCGTTCTACCAAGGCTTGATATTGTTCTAACTGGTGAAGTGTCAACAATTCAGGATTAGTCGCCCGAAATTTGAGCAATTTTTCCGTTTCCGCAGGAAAAGTGAGTATTTCTTTCGGTAGAATGCGTTGGCTGGCAAGCGTACCATCCGAAGCAAATTCTGCCACTAACGCCTGTTTTAAAATCAACGTATTATTGCTAGCATAAATACCTTTTTCAGCTTGAATAACCCGCTGTACGGTAGACGTATGGGATGCCCCAGCCTTAGCTGTGTTACCCATATCAACAGGGTAAAACTTCAGCAAAACAACATCCTTTACCGTGGTGGCTTGTAAATTACCCACAGAAAGCAATTCATCTAACTGAGGCAATCCCGATTTGTTGACCGATTGTTCTGAGGTAATAGGCAACACGAAACTTTGATTCGGTGGCTTGCGGATGTCTTTCTGGCTATACAGTTCCTGTAGTTGAGGCCCCGCCCACGGTAACCACACATTTTGTACGAAAAACAAAAATCCTGCTAAAATAGTACCCAATGCCAGTACCCTAATTACAATTTGCGGAAATGAAATGCCCAAGGCTTGTAGTGCCGTCAATTCAAACTCATGCGAAAACCTACGAACTGTAAAAACGCACCCTACCAGCGTGGCTATCGGGAATGATTGCACAACAACGCTAGGCAACTGCAGTGCCAATAGCTGAAGTAGTTCTGATAAGGTGATTTTATGAGCCTGAAATGCTTGAAGCAATTTCAGCAAAATTTCAGGGGCAATCCACAAAATAGTGAACAAAACCAAACACGCCACAATACTTAATAGTAACGGTAGTAATAAATAGCGTTCCAACAAAAAAACAGGACGAGAGGATGATGATGAGCTAGCCATACCGTTACACCGAAGCAATCGTTGTTGGGGTTGAAGCGGCAACGTTGTTAGTTTGCAACTGGAAGCCTTCACCCAAATAGGCTTGTTTTACCAGCGGACTATTAGCTACTTCCGCACTGGTACCCGAAAAAATCAACTTCCCGTCAAACATCACATAGGCTCTATCCACCAACGCCAAGGTGGCATGGGGGTTGTGGTCTGTAATTAAAATGCCCAAACCTCTTGCTTTCAAATGGAAAATAAGTTGTTGTAAATCTTCAATGGTAATGGGGTCAATACCCGTAAACGGTTCATCCAGCAATAAAAACTGAGGGTCCGCTGCTAAGGCTCTGGCAATTTCCAGCCTGCGTCGTTCCCCGCCCGAAAGCTGAATCGCCAACGATTTCCGCACTTTGGTCAGCCCAAATTCTTCCAGCAATTCATCCCGCCGAGCATTCTTCTCTTTGGCGGTACCCGATTGAAAATCCAACACTAAATTGAGGTTATCATCTACGCTCAAACCCCGAAAAACAGAGCTTTCTTGGGGTAAATAGCCCAGCCCTAGTTTCGCTCTGGTATGAATGGGTAACCCATTGAGTTTTTTATCATTCAGGGTAATTGTCCCCACATCAGGCTGAACAACCCCAACCACCGTGTAAAACGAAGTGGTTTTACCTGCACCGTTGGGCCCCAATAACCCAACAATTTCGCCCGCTTCCACATGAAATGAAACATCCTGCACCACAGGACGTTTACCATACGTTTTAAAAATACCATTCACCACTAAAGACATTGGCTTACCGACCCTTACTCTCTCTCTCAATTATTGGTTAAACGAATTTGGATTAAACTCGTCTTCTTCTGCTTTGGCGATTGGTTTTTCAGCCTTTGCAGGCTTAGGATGGGTAACAAACTTTGTCCCTTTTTTGCCTTTGGCTGGTTTTTCAACAGGCGTGGCTGTTGCAGATGTAGGCGTGGCTTTTTGTTCAGAAATAAGCTTGGTTTTCACATGCCCTCTCGCATCAAAATGCCGAGGATTATTCGTAATTTCAATCACATCCGCCGTTACTTGCCTAGCCGTTTCCGTAATGGTTGAACGCCCTGAAAATAAGGCTCGTTTAACGGTTAAGCCACCGCCAGCCCCTGAAGATTCCAAATAGAATGTCGCCTTCGGGCCTTTGGCACGATAAGCTTCATAATCCAAATCGACCGAACCACTGGCAATCATCAGGTTCGCTTTTTTATCTAACTGCTGGAAGTTGGAACGCAACAACACGGGCTTTTCTCCCGCTGCCCCGCTGATTAACGAAGCCACTTGCCCTTCGGCAATAAATAAATCTTGCTTGGGCAAAATGGTGATATTTGCCCCACGCACATCGGTTTTTGGCTGAACAACATGGGCGTTGCCCGTGAAAAGAACCTTCTCAACGCTGTCATCGGTTCCCAACTGCATCAACGTTTGGTTACTGGTGGCAACGCTATCTTTCATAATGACTCGTACATTGCCTGTAGCCAACATTTGTTTGCGAACTTGGCTAAATTGCTGACGCCCCGAAGTAATGGTAATCGTCCCCTGCGATGGGCTTTGCACTTGGGTATTCACCCCGCCTTCGGCGGAAAATTCTTCGCTGTTGAAATCAAACGTCATCGTTGGGGCGGTTAATTTATCCGTCGGGCGAACGAGGGTTACGCCGCCTTTAAAATAAGCTTTTTTGGGGGAGTTATTGGCATCTAGGGTTACTTCCCCATAAGGTGCCCGAATAACGCCACTTTTAGTGGTAACTACCACGTTGTTACGAAACGTGGTAAGGCTTTTAGAAACATCGTAGGTTTGTTCATCGGCATCAATCAGGATGTTGTTGCCTTTGGCTTGAATCACCTTCGTTGGGGCGGCAGCTTGGGTGGCAATGGAAAATAATCCGCCAGCCAAAAGCGAAGCCATAACCAATGAAAAAATCGATTTTTTAGTGATAAAAGAAGGAGAGTAAAACGGCATTGAGGAAACTTCCTAGGGTTCTGTATCAACAGGCAATATAGTTAGATTTATTTTAACATAAGCAAACAAGAATCCAGTAAAAATCCTTGCTTCGTCATTTCGAGCTTGTCGAGAAATCCCCCTAGCTGGTAAGGAGATTCCTCGGCTACGCTCGGAATGACAAATTGGCAGACTTGTTTATGATAAGATAGCTCTGTTTTTAACCGCTCAACTGTTTTAGAAAGACCTACGCTAATGACGACCGCCAACCACCCCCCTGTTTCTGTTTTAATTGCTGGGGCTACTGGCAAAATGGGCAGTGAATTTGTTAAAACGTGCCTTGCAGATGACCAGCTGAACCTCATCGCCTGCACCAGCAGAAGTGCCGCTGGGAAAGATATTTTTCAAGCCTTGAGCTTAAATATCGATTATCACATCCCCATTTTTTCAGGCGTGCCTGAAGCCATTGCCACCCACGGGGCTTCTATTCAAGTGGGGGTCGATTTAACCCACCCTTCCACGGTTTACGGCAATGCGTTAGCCATGATTGAAGCAGGCATTTCCCCAATTTTAGGGGCTACAGGGTTAAGCGAAACCCAATTGCAAAGCTTAGATGAAAAACTGAAAGCCAAAGGTTTGGCGGGGGCTTACATCCCGAATTTTTCGATTGGGGCGGTGTTGTTGATGCAATTTGCAGCCCAAGCGGCGAAGTATTTCAACCATGCGGAAATTATCGAAATGCACCACAACCAAAAGGCAGATGCCCCGAGTGGCACGAGCCTTCACACGGCGGAATTGATGCAGAAAAACTTGGGTGTTGGTACCACATTTAGCCCGACTAATGGCGTGGAAAAAGAAACCCACGCAGGGGCGAGGGGTGCAACGACTGAGGGGGGCATTCATATTCATAGTGTGCGGTTACCGGGGTTGGTGGCACACCAAGAGGTGTTGTTTGGCGAAAAGGGTCAGTTGCTGACGTTACGGCATGATAGTTTTGACCGCACTTGCTTTATGGCGGGCATTGCCCTTTCCGTCAAAAAAATCCGCTCGATGCCCGCAGGCTTGCATCGGGGGCTAGAGTGCTTCTTGGAGGGGTAGGAGGACTTTTTTTATCTGTAAAAATCGCCGTCTTCCCGCATTTGTCTTGTCATTGCTCCAACGGATTTCATAAAACCTTCTACAGGAGGAAATAGAGTGAATAAAATTTGAAAAACACCGCAAATCGCTCCAAATCCGAGTAATAGACAAGCTGCTTTAAAGGCAACGGAGCTACCCCTTTCTCTAAGTTCATAACTATCTTTAAAAAATTCCTTTGGCACTACTGCGGTGTATTCCTCCCAGCCAAACGAATAGAGAAGGGTAGCAACCAAAGGATAATCTATCCATCCTGTTAGTTCACTCTCGTGTGGGTTAAGCTTATAGAATAGTGAAATTTGCCAAATTGAAGTAAGGACTACCAATAAAACCCACCAAAGAAAGACTTTACGTCCTCTTTTTTTTCTTGTATGGTCTATTGCTCATTCTGTAGAATCTCTCTACTTAACTACCTGTTTCGGTATTGTTTGGCGGTATTTGTCGCCAACCTGAAAGCAAGCCTTTAATAAACGATATTTCAGACCGCATCTCTGATTTTATTTCACTCAAATCCGCCCTTAAATTAACAAAATCAGCATCAATCGCCAAGAATTTGGTGTTGACATCTATTTTAAAATTGTTTAAATCCACTTTAACAGAATGAACTTCGGTTTCAAGGTGCTTTACCCGCTGACTTAACTCCCCACCCTTCCAAATAACGACCGATATTTGAAGAACCGCCATTGCTAGGCTAACCCAAGACATATCAAAACTATTCATTGCTAACATCTCCTTAAATTTAGTATTTAATTCTATTTTACTATAGTTTTTAAAAAATTCAATTCTTTAACATAAAACTTAGCGATAATGTTACCTGCTAAATGATTTATTTTGATTGTGCTTTGATCGTCCGTCGTGTTGGTATAAAAAACTGGGCCCAGTAGGATTCGAACCTACAACCAAGGAATTATGAGTTCCCTGCTCCACCATTGAGCTATAGGCCCTAGCAGTCATCTATTTATTCACCTTAATATCATACCCAAAACACAAGCTTTGGCAACCCTTCACCCCAACGCCACCAACTTCCCCCAAAAAACAGAGGCATCGCCCCCAACAAGAGTGCTATAATGGAAGAGTCAATCCCCTTCAAATCCCCCAGAAAGCCAGCCCCCATGATGATGACCAACATCCAAACCCACTACATTGAACAAGCCATGCCCTACACAGGCGATGCCCTTACCAACCACTGGATTTACAAAAATTTCGGCATTTTGGGCAACGCCGTTGCGGCGTTTTGTGGCCCGTGTGATGTTTCTATCGCCAGCATGGTGGATTTAGAAGACGTGCTGAACGACGACGAAATTTATTCCAAAGAAATGCTCCATTTTATTGTGGAAATTTTTGGCATTGGCTTGCAAGAAGGCGTGCTGGTGCAACGCCTGTTTTCATCCATTCTTCAACATAAGCTGAAATCTGCACGGTTAGCCCCACTTCAGTGCTTATTCATGCAGGGTTAAATGTGGAAAGCTTGGGTACGCCCGTTGAAACGGCGGGTTTAATGAGCGATTTAGGGCTGGAACGCCCTCAAGTGCAAGCCTTGGCAGAACAAGCCATGCGGGCTTTGGCGGATGAATGGAAAGATATCGGGCTAGCGTGTTGTAAAGTTCGTGCGGTACGGTAGTAACTTTTTTTGAATAGCGTGTTCTCTCATCGATTGTCGTTTCTTGCTTTAGCTGGTTGGTTTGTCATGGGGTGCCTGTTTGGGCACCCCCCGACACCCCCCACAAATTCAGGGGCAAGCCCCTAAAGACCCCCAAAAAGCCACCCGCCTATGCCACCAGAAGGGCATTGACGGCGGGATGTTCTTTTTGCCCCTGCGGTGGACGGAACGCATCGGCGACTGCAGAGCAAACGCGA
>JAPLIO010000207.1 GCA_026389055.1 Candidatus Melainabacteria bacterium
GACCTCTTGCATGACTCAATATCTGGGGCATCTTCGTTGTCATTTGCGGTATTTTCTGCTAGAAGCAGAATGATTCCAGAGGAATCAACGAATTCTTATGTACTTCTATGTACACCTCAAATTCTGCGTTCTTGGTTGCTAACACAACCTGTTTGCAAGCAAACAACATTCCTAGAATCTGCACCCACCTCTCGAGTCATGCAAGAGGTCTATTAAAAAAAGGACGTTTCACCCAATGGAAAATCGCAAAAAAACACTCGTCGTGGTTGATGGCTTTTCACTCGCCTACCGCATGTATTTCGCCCTAGAACGCACGGGCATGGCAACCAAAGCAGGGCAACCCACATGGGCACTCTACGGCTTTTACAACGCCCTATTCCAACTGCTCAAACAAGCCCAGCCAGATGCGATGGTCTTCTGTTTTGATGTCGCTGGCGGTAGTTTCCGCAATGTGAAGTACCCCGCCTACAAAGCCCACCGCTCTGCCATGCCAGATGCCATGCGTCAACAATTAGACCCACTATTTAAGGGAATCGACCTCATGGGCTTCCCCGTCTACAAAAAAGAAGGCTTTGAAGCGGATGATTTAATTGGCACGATTGCTCAAACCATTCGCGAAAAACACGCCGATGACTGGCAAGTGGATATTCTAACAGGCGATCAAGACGCTTTTCAGCTAATTGATGAAGCAGGCGTTGTAACGGTTTTAGTACCCAGCCGAACCCCTCGGGAAGGGCTAAAACGCTACGATTGGCAAGCCGTTATTGAAAAAGTGGGCGTTCCCCCCAGCCAAGTGATTGATTTCAAAGGGCTTAAAGGCGATACTTCCGACAACATACCTGGTGTACCTGGCGTGGGCGATAAAACCGCCACCAAATTGCTACAACAATACCCCACTGTAGAAGCTATTTATGCAGATTTACCAGCCATTACGCCAGCAGGGCTACAATTGAAATTACAAACCAACGAAGCTCAAGCCCATTTGTCTAAAATGCTTGCTACCATTGATTGTAACGTGGACATGGGCTTTGATATAGACCATTGCCACCTAAAAAAAATGCCCAACCCCGCCGATGTATTAGCGTTTTTCCAAGAATTTGAACTCAATCAATTTGTGAAAAACATCGGCGTGCTTGAAAAATTATTCCACACCGAAGCGATGCTCCCTGAAGGGTTATCAGCAGAACGGGAGGGTTTGAAACCCTCCCCTAGTAATTCAAACCATGAGGGCTTTTTTGAAACGTTAGCTTCTAGCAATACCAATTTACCGCCCTTTGAACCGAAAACCGCTACTTCCTTAGAAGAAGTTTCCGCCTTTATTGCCAAAGCAGAAAAATTAGGCGTTGTGGCGTTTGATTTGGAAACCACGGGGCTAGATCCGTTTACGGCTCAGCCCGTAGGCATTTCTTTAGCTGTTGGGAAAGAGTTACGCTGGGAAGAACACCCCACAGAAAATTATTTTAACCTAAGCAATTATCCGAAAAAACTGCCTCGGTTATTGGCTTCAGATGAAACCCCCTCGGCGATTGAGTGCCTTTATATTCCTGTTGGGCATAACGTGCTAGGTAGCGAAAACCTGCCGTGGGAAGCAGTCAAAGCTCTGATTACTCCGTTGGTGGAAAGCCCCACTATTATTAAGCTGATTCATAACCTGAAATATGAATGCAACGTGCTAAAAGCTTGGGGTTTAACGCTTTTTACCCCTGTAATGGATACCATGCTGATGAGTTACGTTTGCCAGCCAGAAAGTAAACATGGCTTGAAAGCCTTAGCACTCAATTTATTAGGCTTTGAAATGACGGAAATTCAAACGCTGATAGGCAAAGGCAAAAGCCAAAAAACGTTCGATACGGTTCCTGTTTCAGACGCCACCCCCTACGCTTGTGCAGATACTTACGCCACTTGGTTGCTAGCTTTCCAATTCACGCAACGCTTTACGGAAGAACAATGGGCGTTATATACCGAAATTGAATTGCCCTTAGCGTGGTTGTTAGCTGAAATGGAACGTGCGGGTATTACGCTGAACCGAGACCATTTGGCGGGCTTAAGTCATCGGTTAGTGGGGCAGTTAAAAATATTGGAATCGGCTATTTACAGCTTAGCTGGCGAACCGTTTAACATTAATTCCCCCAAGCAAGTGGCAGATATTTTATTCGTGAAATTGGGCATTAACACCCACAAAAAAACGAGTGGAAAAACGGGCTTCAGCACGGATGCTCAAGTGCTGGAAGCCTTAAGCGACGCCCATCCCATTGTGCCAAAATTGTTGGAATATCGGCAATTATTTAAGCTGAAATCTACTTATATCGATGCGTTGCCTGCCTTGGTGCATCCGCAAACGCACCGCTTGCACACGCATTTTAACCAAACGGTTACGGCTACAGGCAGGCTTTCATCTACCGACCCTAACCTGCAAAACATCCCCGTGCGAAGTGCTTTGGGGCAGGAAATTAGGGCAGCGTTTGTACCAAAAGCTGGCTGGAAGTTAGTTTCGGCAGACTATTCCCAAATAGAACTGCGAATTCTAGCCCATATCGCCCAAGAACCCACGCTCATTGCCGCCTTCCAAAGTGGGGAAGATATTCACACGAAAACCGCCGCCTTGGTGCTGGGTATTCCCATCGATGCGGTTACCAAAGAAGAACGTTACAAGGCGAAAGCCGTCAATTTTGGCATTGTGTATGGGCAAACCGCCCACGGGCTTTCTCAGCAATTGGGTATTAGCAGAGCAGAAGCTCAAACGTTTATTGAACAATACTTCCGCACCTACCCAGGGGTTAAAACGTTTATTGAAAGCACTAAAACCAAAGCCCACGAAACGGGTTTGAGCAAAACGCTGTTCGGTAAAGTGCGGAATTTAAAAGCCGAATTGAGCTCCAGCGTGAAATCTATTCGGGAATTTGCGGAACGTGCCAGTTTTAATACGCCCATTCAAGGGTCTGCTTCAGATGTTATGAAATTGGCGATGTTACGGTTAGCTCAAGCCTTGAAAGAAGCGGGTTTGCAGGCAAAACTGTTGCTTCAAGTGCATGATGAATTGATTTTAGAAGCCCCAGAAGCAGAATTACCGATACTTTTACCGCTCATTCGTCAGGCATTGGAACTGGAACAACCCCTTTCCGTCCCGTTGGTGGTAGATACCTATGTGGCAGATGCTTGGTTAGAAGCTTAGTATTGTCGTTCCTAGCTTTAGCTAATGGATGTTTGAGTATTTCTACAAGCATGATTATTGTCCCAATAATCATGCTTGTGCAGAATAAAGGGACAATTTTCAAAGCAAGGGGTTAAGCAAACCCTAAAAAAGCCGAAAAGCATCACCAATAAAGCAGTTCAGCCTTTAACAGTAGTAACAAAAATAGATTATTGTCCCCGTAATCATCCTTATTTGAACCAAGCCTTTTATTCTGCATAAGCATGAAAACTGGGACAACATTCAATCTGTGCATTATTCTAAAATGCCAGCATCGCCTGATTTTTTAAGCAAGCTATCAAATTCCTTAATCGCATTGGCGTAGGTACGTTCGTTGGCTTGAAAGGGCGTCAGCAGGTGCGAATTGGGTGAAGCATAATAAACATACTGCGGATTTCCCACGGCTTTGCGTAATTGCCCTGCCCCACAAATGGGGTCTAACGTGCCACAAATATTGTAAAACGCCTTAATGTTAGATTGAGCCACTTTATTGACTTTAACACCCTTGGTTAAGCGTTTGGTTTGGGTGTTTAGATAAGCGGTTTCAAAGCTAGGTCCATCTAACGGAGACCCCACGGCGACTAATTTCACGTTTTGATGGGGCGGGTATTTTTGAAAGGTCTCATACGCCACAACACTACCTAAACTAAAGCCAATGACAACAATCGGTTTATTCGGGTTTAGCTGTTCAATACGGCTTAGCACAGCATTAAAATCTGCTTGAATGGGGGCGGCAAACTTTTTACGATAAATAATACCATCGCACGCCACTTTTTTAATATAATCTTGTCTGCCCATAATGGGTTCGCCATAAACGGCACTGCAACTGCATTTCATCATTTCTGAAAACGACGATTCTTCCAGCTTTTTGCGTTCGGTTAGAATGCTAGCCCCTGAAAGGGTAAAGGCTCTGAAGCCCAAATAACGGAAAAGTTCGCCAGGCATTTTAAGTTTTTGCCAAAAATTAGGTGAAAAACACTGGTTTTTGCCATTCAAAAACCGAGCGTCATAATTGTAATCAAAAATGGTAGATTCTGGCACCCCCAAGGTGGTTGCCATATAGGTTTTATCTAACCAATGAATATCAAAACAGCCAATGCCATGAAGCACCACAATGCTTTTGCCTTTTAATTCAGCATCGGTATAATTGTAAACGACGTTACCCCCGCCGGGGGTTAAATAAGGCACGCTGGCTTTAGGCGTAAACACCGTTTTTTCAGCTAGTGCAGGCATGCTCGGCAATAGGACGAAAGCTAATAAAAGAAGAAAATAAGTAATCAGTTTTTTCATTATGGTAAAGAACCCTTTGTTTATTTGTAAGACCCTACTACTTCTTATCATAGTAATCACCCCCATCAAGACTCATTTTATCTTACAAATAGCGTCTGTATTTGTCAATAAGCATAGTAATACCAATTTCAAATGGTATAAGCTAAAAAAATCCCGCTTCTGCATTAAAACAGAAAGGGGGAAGAAAAGGGTAAGTTAGTTAGTCAATGAGTAAGTAAAATACATTGGGGTTATGCTGGATTGCAATGCCCTTGATCCTTGCCCATCATGTCTCTTAAACTGTGTTTAATACCAATTCAATCATTAAATAGCGTGTTCTAAAATCGATTGTTGTTTTAGTCTTTAGCTGGTTGGTTTGTCAGGGGGGTGCCTGTTTGGGCACCCCCCAACACCCCCCGCAAATTCAGGGGCAAGCCCCTCGGAAAGACCGCCCTAAACGCCACCCCTCTATGCCACTACGGGCATGGACGAGGGGATGTTCTTTTTGCCCCTTCGGTGGACGGAACGCATCGCAGCTGCAGAGCAAATGCGATGGTCGTTCCTACTGGTTGGTTTGAACTCTTACGCTATTTAAATTGTCAATTGGTATTATACCAATTCAAAGTTTGAATAGCCTACCCAAGAAAAAAAGAACCCCTCCATTGGCAAGCCAAACAAGGGGGTCCACAATAATGGTGAGATGAGGGGAATACTAAACTAGGTATGAGCGAACCTCTTTTCAAAAGAAGAGTTAGTGGGTTGGTAATAACAACACCACTAGCCAATTTGCCGACCTTGTGGGGCATACCCATAATTAGGTTGCTGTTGAGGTGGCGTTAAAGGCCGTTGTGGTTGTTGCTGAGGCACACCCGCTTGTGGTTGCTGTTGGGGTGGTGTTAAAGGACGATTAGGTGCTGGACCACCTTGTGGCGGTGGTGGCATCATTGCTGCCAAGGCAGAAGGAGGCGTTCCTGGGGGCAACATTCCTTCAATTTGACGTACGGTGCCTAATAGTTCTTTATCGCCACTTAATAGCTGAGCAATTTGAGCAGGAGGCAACGCACCAGCCACTTGAGCCGTTTCAGGATTCATTTTTAATACTTCCTGAAAGAAAGCCACATCTTGAGGCGTTACTTGCGTTGCATTAAATGAAGCCTGTTGAGGTTGCTGAGCATGAGCTACCTGCTGTTGAGGTGCTGGGGGAGGAGCACCTACAGGCCGTTGACTTTGTGGTGTAGGTGGGTATTGGTTGTAAGCTGGTGGTAATTGTAAACCCATAGTATTTGTAGAACCTCCGTTGTTGGAATTGTTGTTGTTAGGATAAGAAGAAGTAACATCATCTTGTGATAAGACGGTGTTATTAGAAAGCGGTGAAGAAGCATTAAACAACCCTTCACTGTTTTCTGGGGTAAACGCCCCGTTGTTTTCTGTTAAACCACCGACTGGTAATTCAGCGGGTAATTGTTCAGGAAACGGCACGTTCTGTGTTGATGGTACAAAACCATCTAAAGGCGAATTTGTGCTAGTGTTTTTAGCAGAAGTTAAAGGTTGACGGTCTCCTTCTAAGGGTTGGGCGTTTTGTTGTAAATTAAAGGGTATTGCATTGCGTAAAGCAGGGTTCGGTGTAGGCTTAGCTAATACACTGTTGAGTTGATTATCTAACACTGCTTGTTCTGCCAAATTGGGCTGTTGCTGCTCTGGGCTGTAACTGGAAAAATCAATGGGTTGTTGTTGGCTTGGTGGTAAAGCGAATTGTTGTGCAGGTGGTACTGCAACCTGTGTAGGTTCAGAAGATTGAGAGGCAAGTTCTGGCTGGTATTCAACCGCTGGTTGAGGTGGTTGTTCTACTGGTGCAGGCATGGGTACTGGTACTTGCATGGTTGGCGTAATAATCACCTGCTGGGCAGGCGGTGTTGCTGGGGTTGGTGGTGGCGGTGCCTGAGGAACAACTGAAGGCGGTAGCGATGGAGCTACAGACGCAAATGTTCCCATAGTAGGGTTTAGTAGAGGTGTGCCTGCTGGCGGTGGGTTGGTTGACGTATAAGTCATTGCAGCAGGGGCGTAACTAGCGTTAGGCAAATCCGCAGGGTTCATAAAAACGCCTGCTGGGGTTGCAGGGTTTGCCCCACCACTATTGGGCAATGGCGTTAAGGCATTATAAGTGGCGTAAGGAGAATACCCCGGTGGGAAGCCTGAATTAACAGGGTTTTCAACATGCATAGCACCATCAGCCCCTTGCCGAATAGGGAAAATGAAGGGGTTACCGCCTGCGGCTGCTGAGGTGTTTACTGCCGTTGCATTAGGCATACCCGAAGCAGGCGTCCCCGTGTTTTGTTGGTAGGCTAACGTGTTGACGTTATCCCCTAAGGCTTGATAGCGTTTTTGAGCATCAGCATAGTCTTGTTCCGCTTTTTGAAGATTTTGGTATTGATTATCTAAATTCTTATAATCTTGCATTAAATGTTCTTGCGGATTATTGGGCGTACCCCCATTTAATAACGTGGCAGGTGTATTGGCATTGGGTGTGGGCGTTAAGGCTTGAGGCGGAATACTTCCATCACTAGAACCAACAGAAACCCCCGGTTGCACCATGCTAACGGGTGGTACTTCGGCACTTTTCATAAAGGAATCTGGTTTACTGGGTATCAGCGTATTACTACCAGCACCTCCCGAACCAGCCGCTCCGCCTACGTTAGTAGTGGGGTTGATAATGGTAATGTTGACCCCATTACTTTGCGGTAGCGTAACAGGAGAACTTTGCTGATTACCCGCCCGTGTAGCTTTTGCGTTACCACTTTTGAGTTCAGGCACAAGGGGTTGTGATCCCGATGAATACTGTTTGAGATTGTAACTTGAAGCAGACATTGAAAAAATCCTCACCTATAACTATGATGTTGCTCACGAACTAAAAAATTAAAAAAAAGAAGTGGATAAATAATTGTTGTTGAAAGTAGGGCGAAAGTGGATTTCGCCCTTGTTACCGAAAAGATTTATTAGTAATAAGTAGGTTGTTGCTGAAAGCCTAAATCACCCGTGCTAGCACTAGTGGGTGGTAATAACGGTTGTAAGGCTGGAATGGTTGAAGCAGTGGAAGATGACAACGACGACGTGCTAGGTGTGAACGAATCCGCTGGGTTAGGCGTTAATTTTTCACTACCTGCCGTACTGCAAACATTCGTAGTTGGGTTGATAATGGTAATATTGACCCCATTACTTTGCGGTAACGCCACTTCTGAAGATTGCTGATTAGGCGTAGCACCCACACCAGAGCGTAACGCTTTAGGTTGAGAACCCTGAGGGTGGTGATTGATAGATGATAGAGACATTGATAAAAAAGACCTTTACACTAAGATAAGCGTTAGCTGAAGCATACACACAAACCAATAACAAAAAATAAAAAACGGTTAACCCGTTCGATAGAAGGGTAAAACCCACTCAATCAATTTTTGTGCTATGCACTGTTGTTGATTTTAAAACACCATTTGAATCACACAAAGCTATTGAAAGCTCCCTGAATAAGTGAACGCTTTCTATAGGGATAAAAGCAACTTCTTGGCTAGTTGTGAACGTTTCTGTTACACTATTGTTTCAAAACAGGCAAAATTGTTACGAATTTACGGACTAAACCACCAAGTTAAAGTAACCTCTAAAAAAAACGGACACTGAATTTTATGCACCCACTTATCCAACAACCTGCTCCGCCCAATTGGCACTTACTACCTGAAGTGCAAACCGCTATGCAAAGCGGTACCCATGTACTGGCTTACTATCAACTAGAATTACCCACGGAAAAAGCTAGCCAACTGCCTGCCATGGCTTACAAAGTAGCCAATGGGCAAACCATCGGTACGCAAAATGCGGATGAAATTGCTCGGCTTACCGCCTACACGGCTACAGTAGTTTGGTGTAGCCCACCAACCCCCTTACCTGAAGCTTCTGAGTGGGTTCGGGGCTGTTTTGTGTTAGGTTTCCCCGTGGGGTTAGTGCAACAGGATTTAGGGGCATTGCAAACCGTATTATTCGGAAAAATTAGCATGGGCGGACGTATCCGCTGGCAAGACGTTTGGATTCCGCCCGCTCTAGCCAAACGCTGGCAGGGGGCTTCTTTTGGCACGCAAGGTATTCGCCACTTAGTGCAAGCCAAGCCAGATTCTACACTGCTGATGGCTATTTTCAAGCCCTGTTTAGGCGAAACACCTGCCACATTAGCTGAAAGCCTTTATCAGCAAGCCATTACGGGTACACACTTGGTGAAAGATGACGAAATCCTTTCAGATGCTTCAATGGATGCTGGCTTACAGCGGTTAGAAGCCTGCTTAGGTGCGTTGGAAAAAGCCAAAACTGAGACGGGGAAGACACCCCTTTATGCGTTTAATTTGAATGGTCCTGCCCATGAACTACTGCTACGGGCAGAGCGGTATTTAGCGGCGGGTGCTACAGCGTTTTTATTCAATTATTTAGCTTATGGGTTGCCAATGTTACAAGCCTTAGCCACACAACTATCCCAAAAAATACCGATTATTGCCCACCCTGCTTTGGGCGGTGCGTTTTATGGGTCTACTAGCCATGGGCTTTCACCTGCGTTGGTGTTTGGTACGTTGCCTCGGCTAGCGGGTGCAGATGCTTGTTTGTTTCCTTCGCCGTACGGGAGTGTTTGTTTGCCGATGGCAGATGCGTTGGCGGTTCAGCGGGCTTTGCTATGTGAACATAGCGGGCTGAAGCCAGTGTTTCCTGTCCCTTCCGCGGGGATTGTGGCAACGATGGTGCCTGCTATTTTAGGTGATTTTGGGCGGGATGTTATTATCAATGCGGGTACAGGTATTATGGAAGCCGAAGGTGGAGCAGTGGCTGGGGCAACCGCCTTTTTATCGCAATTGTAGCAATAAAGCGATTGATGCTACTAGCTTTTTCAACGTTTTTTCTATAAAATGAGATTACGGAAAAAGCCCCATTGGGCGTGCTAATTTTGTTACTGTGCTACTCATTTCGGTTATTTACTAGGTGTAAACGCCCTTATTGCGTTGCTCGTGCCTCATTATCCCATCCCACTGAGACTTTTTCCGTAACCTCAAAATAAATATTTATTATTATCTGTTATTTCATTCTGCTAAAAACACTGGAAATACGATGCCTTCCGCTACCTCCTTTTTTAACAAGTTGTTTCAATCGCCTGATAAATTAGATTCTCTCTTTTCCAGATTAACCCCCTTGTTGCTATGGGTGCTAGCATTTTTAGTGCTTATTTTGGTTATTATTTACAGTGTGCAGGTTTCCTTAACAGGGCAAATTCAACAAGCTACCGCAGAAGCCAAAGCCTTGCATGAAGATAATTTAACCCTTGAAGTGGAATTAAACCAATTACGTTCCTATAATAGTTTGAATTCAGATGTTCGGCAGTTGAAGCATTTAGTAGCAGCAGACCATAAATTGCAGCTAAAACCCCAGCAATCGGATTTAAATCAGCCCATACTGCAAGGTAGGTTGGTTATTAAAAGAACCCCTCCCTACAGCCCCATGGCAGGGTATTAAGTTAATGATGATGTCTCTTCCTCCAACTAAAAAGCGGTCTGTTCGGCTGAAACAATCCATTCCTTCTTTGGAGAAAAAAGCCCTACCCTTTCAAAAATTCCCCATTCGGATTCTATTTCTGTTTACCCTATTGGTAGTAGGCTTGGCGATTATGGGGCTTCGCTTCTTCTGGATTCAAGTAATTGACGGGGCTAACTTATCCCATAAAGCTCGTTTATCGCACGAAAGTAAACGGCATCAACCCCTGTTTCGGGGTGAAATGACCGACCGTCGAGGGGAGGTATTAGCCCAAGATGCCTTGCTGTATGATTTATTCGCCCACCCCGCCTATTTCTACGGGCAAGCTCCTGAAGAAATGGCTCGGTTA
>JAPLIO010000183.1 GCA_026389055.1 Candidatus Melainabacteria bacterium
AATTAGCACGCCCAATGGGGCTTTTTCCGTAACCTCAACTGACGAATTTTACCATCCAAATAAGCCTTATCCGCCACTCATACCAATTCACAGATTAAATAGCGTGTTCTCTCATCGATGGTCGTTCCTACTGGTGGGTACGAGAGTCAAACTTGGTATGAGTATCAGTTTGATTACAGGGACAAAATAGCGTAAGAATTCAAACCCTCTATTTCAAAATCTTACCGTTTTAGCCGAAGGTTCTTGAAAAAATCGGCTAATAATTGATTGCACTCAGCCTCTAAAATCCCGCCAATGACCGTGAATGCTGGGTTTGGCTTCTGGTGCACACTGACCCAGCCTCCACATCCGCCAAAATCCGCATCGTGCGAACCAAAAACCACCTGCTTCATCCTCGCCTGAACCATAGCAGAAGCACACATAGGGCAGGGTTCCAGCGTTACAAATAGGGTACACTCACTTAATCGCCAAGAACCAAGGGCGTTACTGGCTTCTAGCAAGGCGTTTAATTCCGCATGCCCCAGTGGGTTTTGGTCTCGTTCTCGGGTGTTAAACCCTCTGCCAATGCAGTTGCCTGCCCCATCTACCACAATCGCCCCGACAGGCACATCTAATGGCAACGCTTTTTCCGCTTCAGCCAACGCTTGCTTCATCCAATAATGGTAATCAAGGGATTTCATATAAAATGGATTAAGCCTCTATCACAGCTACACCATGGGTTTTCGCCCATTGGTGAAAGGCGTCTGTTAGTTCCGCCGTCCATGGGGGTTGAGGCTTGGTATTTCTAGCTTCAAACAAAGGTATGCCGAGGGTTTCGGTTTCTTTGGTATAGCGTGGGTATAAGTGAATGTGCAGTTGTTTAACGGCTTCGCTGAGGGTTATCCAATAGCATCGGGCGATGTTGGGTTGGTTTTCAAGCACGGTTGCCCATGCCAGTGCGGCTTCTAAACAAGCGGTGGGTAAGGCGTTATAGTGTTCTACAGAATGGCTGGGCGAAAGCTGAACATAACCGCCCCTGCACCCCATAATGGCAACAAGGGGTAATGCCGTTTTAGTTTGAAATGGGTTAGTAGGCATTTTATTTACTCCACACGGTAGCGATAGTATCACCCTGAAATTAACGTGAGCTTGGCGTACCGAGGATCTAGCAGTTTTTTGGCGGAAAGCTTATCAAACTGTACGTTATAAAGCACTTTTTCTGCCTGCCCCAATACTTGAACAATCGCCCCTTCGCCAAAGGTGGCGTGGGAAACTCTATCGCCCACGGCATAAACCGTTAACGGAGCTAACGGCTTACTAGCCGCTTCTGGTTTGGCTGAATACCCCAAAGTTGATGGCAATTTAATCTTCCCATCCGAAGCGGTTTTACCAGCTGGCACACTACTACTACTGCCCCAGCGTTCCCCTTCCAGTTTGTAGCCACTATTGGTGGAACCCGCCGTGGCACCGCCTGTTTTTCGACTATTCCAGCTTTCTTCGCCCTTGCTACCACCCCGCTGATACCCGCCTCTGGGTGATTGCCCGTAGGAAGCCTGCATGCTGGCTTCAGAATCTAACGAATAACTACCCGTCAATAAATCAGGCGGTATTTCGGTTAAAAAACGGCTTGGCACGCCGTATTTTAGTTCGCCAAAAACCATTCGCCTACGAGCATAGGTTAAAATCAACACCTTTTCCGCCCGAGTAATGCCCACATACATAAGCCTGCGTTCTTCTTCCATTTGGTCTGCACTTGCCAACGCACGCCCATGAGGGAACAACCCTTCTTCCATGCCGACAATCGCCACAATCGGGAATTCTAAGCCCTTGGCTGCGTGAAGCGTCATCAGCGTGATGCGTTGCTCATCGGTCGTGGTGGAATCTAAATCGCTTAGCAACGACATTTGAGCCAAGAAATCGCCCAGCCCCTCTTCGGGGTTATCCATATGAAACTGCCTGCAAACGGATTGTAATTCATCCAAGTTGGCTAAACGCCCTTCCGTATCTTGCGGGTCTTCGGCTTCTAACGCCTTATCATACCCACTTAAATGGCGGATGGTCAGCAGCAAATCATCAATAAACGCCCCTTCGTTAAACTGCACTTTTAGGCGTTCTACCACCATCACAAAATCCGCAATGCCCTTTTGAGCCTTGCCTTTCACGTCCACATTTTCCGCACTTTGCACGAGCGATTCATAAAAACTGATGCCCCGTTGGCTAGCCCAAGCCTCAACATATTCGATTGTTTTCGCCCCAATACCTCGCCGTGGAGCGTTCAACACCCGTTTCACGCTGTAGGAATCTTGCGGGTTAAATAGCACCGTTAAATAGGCGACCATATCTTTAATTTCCCGACGGTCGTAAAATTTAATGCCCCCAACCATCGTGTAGGGAATGCCTCGGGCTATGAGCAAATCTTCCAGCGTTCGGCTTTGCACGTTGGTGCGGTAAAGCACGCAACACGCTGCAGGCGAAAGGGCATTTTCCTTAGCACTTTGCAGTAATTTATCTAGCACGAAGCTGGCTTCGTCTCGATCATCGGGGGCTTCATAGCAGTAAATGCGTTGTCCTTCCCCCTTGGTGGATTTCAACACTTTGGGTAACCGTTCGGAATTATTTTCAATGACGCTATTCGCCGCTTTTAGAATCGTTTCCGTTGAACGATAGTTGGCTTCCAGCTTGATGAGTTCGGCGGTTTTAAAATCTTTTTGGAAGTTCAGCAAAATGCGGAAATTCGCCCCCCGCCAGCTGTAGATAGATTGATCCACATCGCCCACCACGGTTAGGCTTCGCCCGTGCCAATCAATTTCATCGTGCAAGGCTTTTTCTAATTTGCCCGTGCCTAACAATCGCACTAATTCGTATTGTACTTCGTTGGTATCTTGAAATTCATCTACCAAGATGTGCTTAAAATGCTGATGGTAATTGTGCAGTAATTCGGGTTGCTGGCGGAGCAACTTCATGGTTACCAGCAATAAATCGTCAAAATCAAACGCATTATTTTCGGCTAGTTGTTTTTCGTACTCATCAAATAACCGAGCCAATCGTTCTGCCTTGAAATCCGTCGCACTAGAAGCATAAGTGTAAGCGTCAATGCCCTTGTTTTTTAGTTCGGAAATTTGAGATTTCACGCCCCGTGGCGGATAAAGTTTTTCATCCAGCTCAAATTTTTTCAGCACGGCTTTAATCACGCTGGTGGTTTCAGAATCATCATAAATGACGAAGTTGGGCTTCCAACTTCTGCCGTTTTGGGTGTGATAGTGAATTACATCTCGCCGTAAAAACCGCACGCACACACTGTGGAAGGTGCCCATCCAAACGTCGTTGGCGGCTTGGGTGCCAATTAGGGTGCCTAGCCTGTTTTTCATTTCTTTGGCGGCTTTGTTGGTAAAGGTTACGGCTAGCACTTGCGAAGCCCACACGGGAGGCGTTTCCGCCGTGGGGTTGATGCCTCCGCCGATGATGCTGGCAATGCGGTGGGTTAGCACTTTTGTTTTTCCGCTACCTGCCCCTGCTAGCACCAGTAGAGGCCCATCGCCTTTGGCTACGGCTTGCTGTTGGGCGGGGTTTAGCCCTGTTAATAAGGGGTGATTGGCATTGAGGGTAGCGGTGGGGTTCATGGGTGGAAAGTCTCTTTTTTTACTTGGTTTTTGAATTAACCTTATTGTATAACACCCATACGCCAAAAAAAAGAGACTGGCATCCGTTTGTTTTGGAAGGATATTATGTAAGTGGTGCTATTTAAGCAAGCCCCCATCCAGCCCTTGTTAGAAGCGTTGGATGTGAAGTTGAATACGGAATAATTTTTAGATATATTTTGTAAAATAATTGATTCTATTGACTTGAATAGAGTATGTATAATACATGGATAAGGTAATTCCTATGGTAATAGTGCATCACCTTATATTTGATTAATGAACGTATTAGAAGGATATTCTACAAATGACTGAAACAGAAATCTACCTTATAGCTGCCACCGTATGCTCACCGTTTTTTGCAGTTTTCGCTCAAAGAACAATCGAAGACTATAAGCAAGAAAGACAAAGAAAATTACAACTTTTCAAATTATTATATGCAACTGCACATTCTCCTACAGGCGAAGATTTTGTAAATGCTTTTAACCTCGTCAGAATTGAATTTAGAAAAGACAAAGACATTGTAAAGTATTGGGAAGAGTACTTAGCCATCTTAACTCCTTCTGCCACTCCAACAACGGAGGCAGAACATATGGAATCTACTTTAAGAAGAACTGATATATTGTATAAATTAATAGGAGCAATTTCTAAAAAAGTAGGTATGGATTTAGATGGTTTACACTTAAAAAATAGTTTATATGCTCCACAAGCTTGGTCTAATATTCAGAAATTAGAGACCAGTCTAAAAATAGGTCTAAATGACTGGCTATCAGGAAACAGTAGACCTAAATTTGAAGCTCATGTTGTTGACCATACTACCGACGATATGTAAAGTTCTTAAATTTTGGTAAACTGGCTTGTAATTTTGGGAAAAGTTTGTCAAAATAGAAAAATAGTCACTCCTGCGTCAACAGGAATGACTATTTCCTAGCTTAACCTACTGCTTTAACAGCTGGGCAAGCAACTCTAGAATGGCTAACACCACTCTAAGAATTAGACTGATTACTTGAATCATTCTAACCTCCTTTCCTTTTTTGTTTTGATTGTAACCAAGGGACTGTTCCACCAGTCCCTTTTTTCATACGGTTTAAGGTAGAAAAGGTCTGTGGAAAGTATTGGCTTTCAGTCATCACAGGAAAGTGAGTTACTGGCTATTATACTTGAAACACCAAATGGCTTTCAATAGATTTAATCACTGGTTTTTTAAATTAACTAGGCAACGCTAGCCCGATGGTTTTGAGGAAGGCGTCATCCTTCCGCCAGTTTTTTTTGACTTTCACCGTCAAATCCAAATGCACCTTCCGCCCCACTAAAGTTTCAATATTCTTGCGGGCATAAGTGCCAATCGCCTTAATCATACTAGCCCCAGCACCCACCAAAATCGGTTTTTGAGACGTCTGGTTCACGTATAACGTCGCCACAATCAACACCCGTTCAGGGTCGCTGGTTTCATCAAACGTTTCAATCCCAATCGCCACGCTATGAGGCAATTCTTCGCTGGTCAACCGCAACACCTGCTCGCGTATTAACTCGGCTGACATTTCCCGCATCCGCTGGTCGGTCAACGCATCCGCTTCATAATAAGCAGGGCCTGCGGGTAGTAATTTCAGCAACTGTTGCTTCAAAACGGGCACTTGCTTGCCTGTTCTAGCCGAAAGCCTTAGCGTTAGCACGGGTTTCCGCATGCCAAACAACCCCTGATAAGCCTCAGACCGCTGGTTCAACAACGGCAAGTTCTGCCGAAGTCTATCGGTTTTATTCAGCACCAAAATGAGCGGTTTTTCCGCCATGGTCGCCTGTTGAACCAACCACGCATCGCCATCGCCAGGGGCTTCAGTGGCGTCCATTACCAACACCAAAAAATCAGCTTCACGCAAGCCAGCTTGGCTTTCATCTACAATATAAGTGCCTAAATTATCAATCGGCTTGGAAAATCCGGGGGTATCCAGCACGATGAGTTGAGCCCCCTCTTCGGTCATCACACCCCGAATGCGGTGCCGAGTGGTTTGCATCACAGGGCTGGTAATGGCTACTTTTTCGCCTAAAAGTTGATTCAACAAGGTGGATTTCCCCACGTTAGGGCGTCCAATGAGTGCCACAAAGCCAGAGCGTGTAACGGGTTTTTCCACTTTTTCTTTGGGGATAGCTTGCTTTTCCAGTTGTTCCAGCACGGCTTTGGGGATGACTCTAAACTTGGGCAGTGGCTTAGGAGCTTTGGGTTTTTTCGTTGATTTTGGTTTTTGTGGTGTTGTATCCGTCATTAGAAAAAATGTCCGTTCAAAAGAAGAGAAAGTAAAAAAAGGGAAGATTAAATGATGGTCGATTTTTGGGGTTGTTTTAATTGATGAAACGCTGCGTGAATTTGGTTTGAAATAGCAAACCAATCCGCCAGTTCGGGGGAATCAATCTTTTGGTGCAATTCTTGCAGCATGGCTATCATTTCTGCTAGTACTTCTCGCATATTATCTGAATTTTCGGTAAAAACATCGCCCCACATGGCGTAAGGGGAAGCCGCAATCCGCAATTGGTCATCAATTCCGCCCCCGTGGTTGCCTAGCAGTTTCCCCGGTTCGTAGCGAGAAATTAAATTGGTTAGCAACACGGCATACAACTGCGGCAGGTGCGACATAAACGCCATGGTGCGGTCATGTTCTTCAGCTGTCATATAAACGGGGTTCACACCAATGGCTTTGAGCAGTTGTTCCAAGCGTTGCAAGGTTTCAGACCCAACCAACCCTTCATGGGGGGTTAGTAAAAACCGTTTTCCGAAAAACAACAACGCAGAAGCATTGCCTAAACCGCCTTTTTCCCGCCCTGCCATGGGGTGCCCGCCCACAAACTGGGAGGGTAGCAGCAATTGCCCCATGGTGGTGATTTTGCGTTTGCACGAGCCTAAATCCACCACGGTAACGGAAGGCAAGGCTTGCACTCTGGGGGCGATGGCTTCCAGCAAGGCTTCGTTAATGGTTAAGTGCGAAGCTAAAACAATCAACTGGTGCGTGTTAGGCGTGCTAGCGAGTGTTTCCAAAGGCACTTCCGCCAATTGTAGATAAGCTTGGTTAATCCATCGGTTTTTGAGGGCTTGTTGCACCGTTTCAGCGTGGGCATCCACACCTATCAGCGTGGTATTCGGGTAGCGTTCCCGCAGGGCTAGCATGAAAGAGCCACCAATCAACCCTAAGCCCACTACAATAATGGTTTGGTAGGGGCAATCAATCACAAAGGGTTTAGCAATAGCAGAAGACATCATCATAAATAGGGTGTAAACACTCAAAGCGGTTAGAGGGACTTGATGCTTTAATCGTGCCATAAACAAAGCAATGATTCAAATAACTAACGTTTGTAAACATCTTTAAAGAAACACTGAAGGTTTTTCGATAAAACAATCAAGCGTATTGTCATCTCGAACTTGTCGAGAGATCTCCCTAGAAGGTAAGGAGATTCCTCGGCTACGCTCGGAATGACAAAACATGCTATTTAATCGGTCAAATGGTTTAAGTTAGATGATATCTCTTGTCGTGAATTACAGTAACTTAATTTCCCAAGAAAAGAGCTAACATTGTGATGACTTTAGATAAGCCAACGCAGTACGGAGCGTTTAACCAGCGTGGTAGTAAGCCCTCTGTTAATGGGCTTCAACCATTGACTGGTTCTGCCCCCCTAGTGCCACAACCCATCCTCAAGGCGGATGACCATGTGCCTGCTAAAGATACCTTTGAAAGAGTTTTAGTACCCCCTGCCCCCAACCAAGCCCTTCAGCGTTCGGGTGTAACGTTTGGCATACCAAAAGAATTTTTTGAAAAGAATGGTGTTTTAAACAAGGGAGATCTAAATTATTTACGCCTTTTCGTCGCTCGCCTTTTTATTCCAAACAATGATGATATCGCAGAACTTACTCTAATTGAAAAGTTAGAAAAATCTGGATGGAGAGTGAGAAATGCTCGTAATTTTTTTACAGTAGAACCAACAATTGTTCCAGAAACAGAAGACGAGATAGCACTATATGAACAACAAACTCAAGAAATAAGAGACTACCTTACTAAAATACTCCCTTCTGCTATGGAACATGGTCAGATAGAAGAATGGTAAGTAACTTTGTACGGATTTTTTTATAGCATTTTTCTTCCCACAAAAAAAGATAGCGTCTCCAGATTAAGTGGTGTGTTTTGGTTTGGTACAGAACTAGTACGAAGTTACGTTACTAAACAAATAAATGATTCTATTATTTTTTGAGTCTGCTAATATATGAGTATCGGTTTAAGAAGTCGGTTTGTTTTGTTAACAAACAAGGTTACTTCTTTCCCTTATTCTTCTTTTTCTCTCAAACATTACCCTATTCACTCAGGATGATTCGCCTTTAATGGCAATCATCCTTTTTTCTTGGCTGATAGTTTTATACGCTTATCTTAGGCACTATGATCTCGTCGTCCGTTATCTGCAAAATCTTGTGCTATTTTTATTTTATCACTGTATAAGTTTTCCATTATTTTCTTTTGCTTACCACTTAATGAATTTAAGGCTTCTGCCTGTTCTGCAGAGCTAATAGGGCTGCCAGTATGTCCCTTTTCTGTCCACTCAGCCCATTGCTTAAAGGATAGACTTTTTTCATTAGTCGGATTAAAAAAGCCTTGCTCTATTAGTTTATTCACCGTTTCTAAATCATCAGGCGTTAACGAGACTTTTCCATTACCCTTATTATAAGTAGGCGTTTCCCCAGTACTACTGAAGCGAGGGGCTGAAAAAGCTGAATTGCTTGCGAATGTGTTTGGTACTTCCCCAAAGGTTATCGGGCCATTATTGTTAAGTTTCGGATTACGACTATAATCTATCCCTCCGTATGGATTGTTGCTCATCATACCTGTACTGTTGATGTTATTAAGACTCATCATGCTTTATTTAGCCCCTTAATTTAATGAACCCCTATTTTCATACCAAGCTATAGAGGTTACGGAAAAAGCCCCATTGGGCGTGCTAATTTTGTTACTGTGCTACTCATTTCGGTTATTTACTAGGTGTAAACGCCCTTATTGCGTTGCTCGTGCCTCATTATCCTTATTGCGTTGCTCGTGCCTCATTATCCCATCCCACTGAGACTTTTTCCGTAACCTCTATAGTAGGATAAAACCCTTTTTTGGTACCTTTGTGCTAGGTATCGTACCCATCTCATCTCAGTTAAAAGTTAGAATAGTGCAAAATATCGAAGAGGGAGGGTTTTGAACCCTCCCTACAACAAATAAATTGAATGTTCAGTAATAGGTTCTTTAGTTATACCCTGCTGTTGGTGCACTGGGAAAACCTGTGGAAGGTGTATTCAATGCTATTCTTTAATCCGCTTTTGAACTGGTTTTTGAAATGAAACCACTATATACTGCAGGAAAAGCTTTATTTTCATTACCCGTTGGTATGCGATAAGGAGGGGCTGTAACTCCTACTATTTCATTACCAGTCGGCACACGATAAGGAGGTGATGTCAACTTACCCCGATTTTCAATTGCTTCAGCTTCTACTAATTGATAAACATCTTTACCTAATGTTCGTAGCCCCTTTTTCAAACTTGAAACTTCAGTTACTACCCCCCCCGCTTCCTTTTTAATAGCAAGTTCTACATTATTTCCTGCTGCAGCCAAATGTCCTGCTGCCATAGTTGATACTAAAGAACCCAATAAACTTACCATAAAAAACTCCTCTTTCCCCTTTGTTGGGGCATAATGTCCTACATAAAATAACTAAGAATCACTATAATCAAGCAAAAGCTTAAATACAGAAATGATATTACCTCAATTGAAACAAATTGTCAAGTTTTACTTTGGATAGTTTCCTCTGCTGGAAGGTTTTGCAGGTGGGTCTCTTTTCTGTATCAGCCCGCCTACCCGTTTAGGGCAGTAAAAACAAAATCGTTTCCTGCCAATAGTGGTTGCTCGCCTCAATTTCCAGCTTCATCACCCGTTCAGGCGTTTGCTCATAAACAGATTGCAACACCTCTAACGCCTCAAATTCGGCTTCAGGCGTCAAGCCATTTTCCCCATACAAACAAAGAAATAACGGCATCGCACTCAACACAGGTTTAGCAGAACCCTCCCAAGGTTCCACGGCTTCCGCCAACGCCAAAAACGACGCTTCATAATCAGAAAAACAAGCTAAATTAAAATCCATCGGTATAAACCACCTTCCTCACCTACTATAAAGCAAACAAAAACCACTTTAAAGGCATTGATTTTAGGGTTTTATCCTCTTAAAATAGTATCTCAAGCACTATTGGTATTGTCGAATAAGAATAACTCGGTTACATTAACACTGAACCCCTTCTTATTACGGCCTTAAGCTATTACCAACCAGTCGTTATCCACAATTGTATAAAAGAAAGCACCCTGCCTTATGATGATGCTCCATCTCTCAGAAAATGACCCTCTTCTTTTTACCGAAACCCACGAATACGTTCGTATCAGCGAAGACAGAGCCTTCATCGGGCTAAGCGAACCCATTCTGCAACGCCTAGGCGAAGTAACCCACCTTGAATTGCCAGAAATTGGTAGTGTTCTGCAAGCTGGCGATGTGTTTGCCACGCTAGATACCGTCAACGGCGGAGAAATTGAACTAACCAGCCCCATTAGTGGCGAAGTAACGGGTGTGAACTCTCAACTAGAAGAAAATCTGCTCCCCTTAACCACCAACCCCTATCAAGATGGGTGGTTGGTTGAAGTAGCCTTCAGTATACCCGCCGAACTGGAAGACCTAGTACCCCGTAAAGAATACGAAAACGGCTGGGTGTAGCTATAATACCAATTGACCGATTAAATAGCGTAACATCTTGGAGCGGGAGGGTTTGAAACCCTCC
>JAPLIO010000069.1 GCA_026389055.1 Candidatus Melainabacteria bacterium
ACAGGCGTATCTGCTTAGTATCATATCTTCAATAGCTCTATTGGTACCTGAGCCAATCTCAACCATTTTCGTGACCTCACGAAAATGGTCTAAAACCTTATTTTTAGAGACTTCACAGGCAACCATCGCTTTTTGAACAACCTTCTGAAAGTTCTCCCATCGTTGGTAGCCTAGCAAGCTCATCAAATCCCGAGCAAACCAATAATCCGTCTCATCATTTTGGTAGGTATGCTGTTCAAATAAGGCGTGTAACGTTTGAAGGGCGTGCTGTTCCATCATCATCATGGGGGAAAACCTTTATCGCAAGTGAGTAAGGGTAAAGAATGAAACTATTATACCTTGGAGCGGGAAGGTTTGAAACCCTCCCCTACAGTTTTTCTATTTTTGCTCTCCTTCACGCAATAGATGTTGAATTTTGCACGAAACTGGTATACTAGAATAAACCAACCAACTTCTAGCAGAAAGCCACCCTACCCATGATAACCTACGACGAACCCAAATTTGAAAAAATCCTCATCGTAACCAAAGAAAGCACAGACCCAGACGGGCTTTACACCCAAAAAGTAAAAGGCTTCCTAACCAGTGCCGGGGTCAACGTACGCACCGCCGTAGCCAACTTCGGCGATGGCTGCAAAAGCCTTCACGAAGAACGCCACAACCCGCCAGATTTAATCATCGTCATCGGCGGAGACGGCACCTTCTTACGAGCAGCCCAAAGCTTCGCCCCCGCTAAAGTACCGATGGTCGGCGTAAACAGAGGCAACCTCGGGTTTTTAACCCGCATTGAAACCACCGCCATTCAATCCTACTTGCAACGCATCCTGCAAGGCGATTTCAAAACCGAAGACCGTCTACTGCTAGAAGTAACCACCGCCAAAGTGAAGAAAAACGTTCACCATGAACCGCTTTTAGCCCTCAATGATGTGGTGATTAAAACCAACCATCCCAGCCAAATGGCGAGAATGCAACTGTTTATTGACGATTTCCCCGTAGCCAGTTATGACGCCGACGGGCTGATTATTTCCACCCCAACAGGGTCTACGGCGTATAATTTGGCGGCGGGTGGGCCTGTTATTGCTCCTGATGTGCAGGCGTTGGTGCTAACACCTATTTGTCCGCATAGCCTTTCAACCAAACCGATTGTTGTGCCGATTGGGGTTAACATTCGGATAGAATCGGTGCAACGCAATTTGTACCCACTGGTTTATAGCGTGGATGGGCAGGATAGTTTACCGTTGGAAATAGGCAATGGGTTGTTGATTAAAACGGCTGAAACCACCCTGCAAATGCTCAATTTTGAGCAGGCGGAAGATAATTTTTATTGGTTGCTGAAACAAAAATTGGCGTGGGCTAGTAACCCTCGGGTGCAGTTGCACGTTTAGTTAAAATGCCCTCATGTTAAGCGTAGTTGGGTAATCCCTCCCTCGCCTGCCTTTAGGTTTAACGCTTTTATCCCGCTATTATATTAAAGGATTAAAGTTTACAATCTTATTACCGATACTACTACTGTAACCCTCATTTAGCCTTACAAAACCCATTGAAAAAAGGATGTGTTTATGTTAATTTTGAAGAACCAAGAACCAAGAACCAAGAACCAAGAACCAAGAACCAAGAACCAAGAACCAAGCTTTTAAGCTAGGCTTTACGTTATCTGAATTGCTGGTTAGTTTGGCGGTTTTAGGGTTAATTGCTGGGTTGACAGTACCCAATGTTGTTGCCAGTGTACAAAAAACCAAAACTAAAGCTATGGGAAAAAGCTTAATACAAGCAACAGCAGACTTTTTCCGTACAGCCTATTTAAATGGGGAAATACAAACAACAACAGCGAAGGAATGGGTTTATTTAGACAATGCGTCAGGTAAGAATAATTCTATAGTGCAGTTGGCAATGCAAAGAATGAATCCAGTAAGGGTTTGCGATATTAATTCAACCACTGTAGAATGTGGCAGCTCAGATCCTGACATTGAGTTTCGTACCGCCCCTAGATTTATATTTGCCGATGGGAGCGTTTTAGCTTTTTGGTGTATGAATTCTGATAGAATAGGTATATCGGTTGATTATAATGGCTTTAAAGAGGGTCCTAATTTTACATGGGCTCAACGACAAGAGGCTGGCAATGCCTCTCTTTCAGACCGCAACTATTTGATGGTTAATATCAGTGATTCTACTATTTCAGGCGGAGGGTTTGATTGTAAACCTGGTATGTTATGCCCAGCCCATTGGTATCCAACTACCATTCCTATATGGAATGCTCTGTTCAATTCTTAAAATAAGCGGTAACTTGTCTAATTATTACTCTTTTGAGATGAGAGATTCAATACCCATTCTCCGTTTGAATTTCGCAATATTTATGTAGGGGGAGGGCTTGAAACCCTCCCCCTCAAAATCTATCGTCATTCCGAGCGTAGCCGAGGAATCTCCTTAGCATCTAGGGGGATTTGATTTCTCGACAAGCTCGAAATGACGACGACTTTTCATTGGTATTATACCCATTCACAGATTGAATAGCGTGTTGTGGGTTGCATCATCTTCAGGCGAACATATCGGTTCGCCCATACAGTATTCTATCAATTTTCCATTCGTAGGGGAGGCCGATGTGTCCTCCTGCTCTAAGATTGTACGCTATTTAATCGTCTAATCGGTATGAGACACCATAACACAACTAATTAGCTTAATCCGCACGAGCCGATTGCTTACGGGTGTGGGAAAAGCCCCAAATGGCAACAGCAATAAACGGCAATGCCATGGCTGAAAACAGTATTTGAGACCCCCATTGCTCTACTGCAAAACCCGCTACAATGGATGGCACAGTCGAACTGGTGGCTAAAATGGTAAACTGTACACCCAACACCTTCCCCCGAAGGTTTTCTGGTATTCTATCATGCAACAAAGCCTGTAACGGAATAGCCACCAACGAAGCCCCAATCCCTAACAGTAAATTCCACGCATAACTAGCACCTATGCGTTGCGTTAAAATAAACGCTTCGGTAGAAAGATGAAGCCAAGAAACCTTCAATGCAGGAATCGTCCACAGCAAGGTGTCTCGTTCGGGAATCATCAATGGCACGGTAATTAAACCCAGTAGGCTTAACCCCACAACCATTAAGCCTGAATAAACCAACACGGGTTGAGGCACATTGCTTAAGGGTTTAGCCACTTTTAACGCCCCCAGCCCCATGCCAATGCCCGAAAATGCCATCATATAGGCGAATTTCCTCGTTGCCAAGGCGGGGTCTGCATATAAAAAGGCTTTCGCAAAACTAATTGCCACAGGCGGAATAACCACCACCGCCGAAAACAGTAACGCTAGTTTCGCCATAGCCTGCCAAATAACGGTGTTTTGAATAATGTACTGCCAGCCTTCTTTCATTTCTGCCCAAAAATCTTTTAAATGGCTTTTCAATGTGGGTGGAGCAGGAATAATACAGGTGCCATCGGCTTGATTGGGTAACAGAGCAGCCGCTTTAACGGCGGCTTCAGAAAAGTTGAGCTTACCCAATAGCACGGCAGCAATAATGAACAAGCCAAATAATGCCCAATGCACTTCTTTTAAGCCCATTAGCCCAATCAGCGGGTCTCCTAACACAAAGCCGATGATTAACGCCGCCATCATGGTGGTGGTAAACAGTGAGTTGGCTTGCAATAGCTGAGATTTAGGCACAATGGCGGGAATGGTGGCAGATTCTGCAGGCACGAAAAATTGCGTGGCAGCGGAAAGCAAAAACGCTAGCACATATAGCCATTCTACGCCTAAAGGTGCCATAACAGGTAACAACAAAACCAGCACCCCTCTAGCGACGTTGGTCATTATAAGGGTGGTTTTTTTTCGCCATCTATCGACGAAAACACCTGCTATGGCGGTTAGCAACACTGCGGGGATGGTAAATGCAATATATAAGAAGCTAACGTAGCGTTCGCTGGTGCTATAGGTGGTGGCAATAACCGAAAGAAAAACGATGAAAACGATGCGATCCGCTAGTTGAGAAAACACTTGTGCTAGCCATAGGCTCATAAATGATTGGTTTTTGAACAGAGAAACAGGGGGGGCTAACAGGCAAGCGGTTTCTGTTTCAGGCAGAAGCGTTGCGGGTGGTACAGAGGTCATCATCATCATCATTCTGAGTGTCAAATCCTGAGCAAGCGTGAGAAGAGAAGCATTGTCATTTTATTATAGCGTGAAAACTAGTTTAAACCGTATCGCTCATCAATTTCTTTTTACGCCTCGTAACAGTTTTTATAAGCCTTGTTTATTATTTCGTAGCCCCTGCTGAATATTCTTTTTACTGGCAGGATCTAAGTAGGCGTTAATGCTTTCTAAAAAGGCCTCGCCTGATGAAGGGGGTGTATTGGCACTTGGAGAGGAAGTTTCTTCTGCTTGTTGGTTACCAAGCTGTTCAGGTTGCCACGGACGAACAACTTTTTGGTTGATGCGTTCATCTTGTTTATTGAAGGCGATAGTGCTGGTTGTTTCTGCTACTTTAGAAGGGTTTTTGGTAGGGGGTGTGTTACCAAAGCTTTGTTGTTGTTGGTATTGCCTAGAGGCTTGGCTGACAGGCATTTTTGGCGTACTTTTATACTCTGCCTGAAGGGCTAGGTTTTGAGCAGGAATACCGGGGATGGTGCCTTCCATTTGGCGTTGCACACGGTCTAATATGCGTTGGTGCTTTGGGGGGAGTACTTCTTTGAGAGCCGCTCTTTTTTGTTCAACAGTGAATGGTGGTTTATTTTGTGGCACGGTTGGTGCGGTTGTGTTGGTTGTACGAAGTAATTCAGGAGGGTTGTTGATAGCTTGCGTCTGTTTTAGTTTTAACCCCCATGATGCGAGTAAACTGAACGCAACGGTGCCTAGTAAACCATAAACACACCAATCTAGGTGATGGCTGGCTCCTACAAGCAAGCGTAATAGGAGTGCTTCCCATGAGGAAGAAGCTGGTGTTGAACTTTCCTCTGTTTCATTACCGCTTTCTTCTACTAGTGTAGCGGTATAATCTACTGCAGGAAGGGTTGCCAAGGGTGCTTTTTGTGCCACGGTGGCGGGGGTAACGGTTGCTTGTGGCTTCAGTAGGGTTACAGTAGCAGGTGTTTTGGTTATAGAGGGCTTTACTGCTGAAGCTGCATCTATGCTTAGCGGAGGGTTCGTTTGTTCTAGGGGGAGGGGTGTTTTGATAGCGGTTTGTAAAGCTTGCGGTACGGGTTGAGCAGTGCTTAAATTAGGCTTTTGTAACGTAATACGACCGATTCTTTCAAGCGTCGGTATCGCTTTTCCGCTTAGTTCACGAAAACCAATAATGGGTTCATTTAAATCTGTTCCGTCAACTTCTAACCGAACTTTATGATTTGGGAGTTGTTTAACAATGATGCTATCAACGTTGGGGGCGTTTAAATAGCTAGTACGAACCGTGGGGCTTAAGGTTATTTGTTCTAATTCTATGGTTAGGTGGTTTTCACTGGTTTCAAGGCTTTGATGAACCACGGTAGCGTTACTATGAAGATATAAAAACAGTTGTTGATTTTTACGGACAACCTCTACCTCATCTACCAAGGTAGGGGTGTTACTGGCTAGTGCTGTTAGCGGTAAGAAAAACAGACTTATTACTAGCAGGTTAAATAACCGATACATGGGTTTATGGTGGTGCAGATTTTTTTTCATGCTGGGTGCTTTCTCCGCGTTTCTCTGAGAATCTCTCTCTATCTCTGTTGAACTATATTGATTGAATTCAGTGGTAAATCTTTTTTATTTAGAAGCTATCATCTGCATAGTAGTGTGGATGGTTTTAAGTCGTTCATCATCCACCTTGGGGTTTACATCTTTCCAATAGCAAGGTCTACTGGTTATTTCTTGTGTTTTCTCCATTGCTTAGGGGAATCTTGGTGGGAAGCGGTCGGTTTATTCAAGGTCGGCTCTATAATGGGTCTTATGAATCACAATCCATTCTTACTAAGTGGAAAAACGCCTGATTGGGATACGTTGTGGGCTATACCTATTACGTTATTACGGCTTCCGCTTTGCTTTAAGGAATAATCAAGTGCATGATGATAACTTCTGTTATACCAACACCATTAGAAACGCAACAGGAAGCCAAGAATACAGTGGTAGACGCTGTTGTCAGGGTTTCTACTACCAACCAATCTAGTCCTCTTGGTACTTCGCCTTATTTGCCTGTTATATTGCCAAAGTCATCGAACAAAGCCCCTGAATCGTTTATTGATTTATTCTGGCAATTGACGGATTTGGTTTCTCACCGATTGAAAACGGTTATTGAACAAGGTATTTCTCTTTGGGTAGAAGCCTTTAGTACGATTGTTACGGTTCAACAGTTAGAAACACAACGGGGTACTAGTCTTGTAGAGGGGGCTAGCTATTTATCTCCCGCTTTTCGTTTGAAAACAGACGATACTGAAGCTTCGATGGTTTCTAGTTTAATTGCTGAACACCCCTTAAATACGGCTAAGCCATTTAAAAGCCTTGAACGGGAAGCGTGGCTTTCTGCTAATCAGTGGTCTGGCTTGGATGATTTATTTCCTGCAGAAGAGATAAAGGAGGAAGTCCTATCGGAAACGCCTATCATTTTACAGAAGGATACCGAGGTTAGCGTATCTTCTGATAGCGTGGAGGATGCCTCTTCTCTTACCGCAACCACTATTTTAGATGCTTTGCATGAGGCTTATCCCATTACCACGCCTGAAGAAGAAGCTTGTTTACAGCATCCGCTTATTCAACGAGGGCGTGAAGTGAAGCAGAACATTAATGAACTGGTAGACGCTTATTTTTCCGCAGAAGCGTCTGCGGATTGATAGCATTGTTTGAATCCGTATCACTCTCTTTCTAACAGGGTATGATTAGAGTAATAACAATAATCTGCTACCCTTTTTATCTCAAATAGAAAAGGACTTACCCCCACAATGGCTAATAACGAAACCAACTTTGCTGATTTTTCTAAATATCAAACATCGACCAAAACTAAGAAAATACTCACCTACATTGGCTGGGGTATTCTGGGGTTAATCCTCTTTAATAGTATTATTATCATTGTACCTGCAGGTAATCGGGTTGTGGTGTTTAACAACTTTACAGGGGTTGAAAAACGGGTACTAACCGAAGGCATTAACCTACTGCTACCGTTTGTGCAATCGCCTGTTTATTACGATGTACGCACCCAAACCTACACCATGTCTGCCACCCACGACGAAGGCGACCTTCAGGGCGATGATGGGGTTTCCGTTTTAACTTCTGATGGGCAACCCGTGAAATTTGATATTTCCGTTCGTTACCACTTGATGAGTGGCGATGTTTGGAAAGTGCACCAAGATGTAGGACCCGCTTACATTGAAAAAATTGTTCGTCCCACTTCTAGAACGGTTATTCGAGATGTAGTTTCTGGCTACACCGTTACGGAAGTGTATTCTACTAAGCGAAGTGAAATTCAAGCCAAAATTTCCGAAGAACTTGAAACCTCATTGAAAAAATACAATATTCAGTACGATGAAATTTTGATTCGGAACATTCAGTTTTCCGAAGCATTTGCCCAAGCCGTTGAACAAAAGCAAATTGCTATGCAGGATGCTCAACGCATGAAGTATGTATTGCAGAAGGAAGAATCTGAAAAACAACGGAAAATTATTGAGGCCACAGGGGAGGCGGAAGCCTTACGCAAAAAGGGGGAAGCCCTTAAGGCGAATCCGCATTTAATTCAGTATACCTATGTGCAGAAGCTTTCACCAAATGTTCAGGCGATTGTTACCAACCAAAGTAGTATTATGAATATGGGTGATTTTTTAAAAAAGCCGACTGATACCACCAAGCCATAAGAGTTTTTAACTTACTGGTGCCTAGTTTCCATCTAACGTCATTTAATTAGTGGGTATGGATGTCATATTTAAACCCTTGCCCATGTTCCATGGCTTCAAGGGCATCTACCACGTTGGCTAGCGGATAGGCTCCCGAAATAAGCGGTCGGGGGTCTAGCTTGCCCGTGGCTAACCAGTCAAAACTTTTCGCCACAAACGCAGGCGTATGATGAAACAAACTATAAAGCGTCAATTCATTATAATGCACCAATCGAGTATCCACCGCCACGGTGCTGCCACCACTGCACCCCGCAAACCAATGCACCACGCCACCCTTGCGGGCTAGGTGCAAGCATTTTTCCCACGTTTCAGGTAAGCCCACGGCTTCAATCACTACATCAAACCCTCGCCCATCAGGCGAAAACGCCTGTTTGATAGCCACAGGGTCAAAGCCATCCGCAATAGAAACGGTTTGCACCGCTCCACCAAAGTTTTCTGCCATTTTCAGTTTATAATCAGACCGAGCAATCGCCGTAACGTTCGCCCCCAAAAGCGTTGCCACTTTCACCATTAGCTGACCAATCGGGCCTAAGCCAACAATCGCAACCGATTGCCCCGCTTTCACGCCAACGCCCTCAACACCTCGCATGGCGACGGCTAGGGGTTCG
Source organism: Candidatus Melainabacteria bacterium (assembly GCA_026389055.1). Lineage (GTDB taxonomy): Bacteria > Cyanobacteriota > Vampirovibrionia > Vampirovibrionales > JAJTHC01 > JACEUU01. The sequence continues at coordinate 8,457 of JAPLIO010000069.1, forward strand.
GTAAAAGCGGCGATTTCAAAGGGCATGGCATCGGGCAATAAATGCGTGTTGTATTGGGCAATGTTGGCAGGCACTTTGATGAATTGGGCGTACGCTCCGTTGAGCAAAACAAGGTGTTCGCACAAGTTGTGTTGCCCTTGATGGCAGTAATAACAATCAAAACACGGGGCAGAATTGGCACAGACCACTCGTTGCCCCAACTGCCATTTAGAAGTGGTTTCATCCCCACCGATAGCCACAATCGTGCCAGCAAATTCATGCCCGAATGGGGCGGGTAGTTTATCGCCTAGCAGGACGGGATGCCCTCGTTTGTAGCATTTTAGGTCTGTTCCGCAAGTTAAGGCACTGCCTATTTGGATGAGCAGTTCGCCTTCGGTTAATTCAGGCAGTGGGCAGTCTTCAACACGAACATCTTTGGGGGCGTAGAATAGAGCGGTTTGGTTGGTTGTGGGTAGCATGATGAGCCGTTTTCTTGATGATATCGTGCTTGGGGAGTGTTATAATTATGATTGTATCATCAATAAATAGCTTACCACCTGACTGGATTTTTTATACTTTCTAACCAGTGTGGCATGGTTAGAAAGCATAAATCTATTTCAATGATTTCATGGCTTGGCGTAACCGCTTAATCCGAAATTGCCTAGCAATTAACGGTTCGCCCGTCGCCCTTTGACGATTCAGTTCCTGATGCTCTCCCAAATTCGCCATATTCCCAAAGCCCGCAGGGGTCTGCGTAAAATCCATCGCCTGCCCTGCAAAAGCAGTTTCTTGAGCTAATGGCAACGCGTCCATTTGCGGAAGTGGAAACGCAAAGGGACGGCGAAAATCTTGTAATCGGAAAGCTTCCATTGCTGGAAATGGGTTATTAAGGCTATTGCCCACCGAAGCCTGATTATAAGAGACGGGCAAAAAAGAAGGTTCCGTCTTAAAAAAATCAACGGAGGGTTGCTTGGTCGTTGTTTCAATGGGGTTTTGTAGGGCAAGAAAGGGTGGAATGGATGAAATAGCCGTATTATTACCAACGTCCCCATTTTTTTGAGCAGGTAAAATAGCAATAAGCGGAAGAGAAGCATTACCCACTTCTGTGGTGGCTATAGGCGGTGGCGGTACTTCTGGGGGGGGCTTTGTTGTCGTAACAGCCGTTGAAGCACCCGTAGGGGTATCTGTCTCTAAGCTGGTAATGCCAACAGTAGGCACGTTTAAGGGAAAGGAAGCCGATTCAATTAAGGCAAAAATATCAGGTGCCACGCTGGTGGCACTATCCAAAAACCGCGAAAGAACACTTTGTGGGGTATTTACCACACCAATCGTATCCAGCCCATCGGTAGGGGTTTCCGTTAGCGTAAAGGTGCCATCTGCTTGCTGAACAACGGTATAGCCGTTGCCTTTTTGCGTAACTTGTAAGCGTAAGTAAGGCAAGTAAAACGAGTTGTTCGCATCCAAATAAGCCTGTAAATTCGTGGCAGACGTTTCAAAAAATTGCGACTGGGTTTGGTAGCGTGTTGTAATAGGGTTATAGGTAATATCTGTAGGGGTATAGGCGGTTAATAGTGGCTGTGTTGAATACGGGTTTTTCAACTTTTGGGCATTCACCCGAAACGAATAGGGGTAGGTGCTGGCATACGCCTGAGAATTGGGTTGGCTAACGGCAACGCTTCTACCCAGGGTGTTGAGGCTATAATAGGTATCCAACGCCGTGGTTTTACCTGCATCATTAGTGGGCGGTTGCAGGGTAAAATCATAAAAACTATTGGGTGAACGGATGGTATAGCTTGGCACGGTATAAGGGTCGTACGTTAAAGCCCCGTTGGTTACGTTGTAGGGGAAGGTTCCCCAGTTGTACAAACGATATGTGGGTAGGGTAATGGCTGAAATGCTCAAACAATAACGACTCCTTTTTTTAGTGCTTCTATAATAAACGTATCGTCTTGATGCTCATTTTCCTGAAGGGAATTCTCAAGCTTTCGTATGATGAATGATAAGCTTTTGTACCAAATAGAACTAAACCCTAAAGGTTGATGCCGTTTTACCGAAATAACGGATACAAACCTTTTATAGTATTTTGAATTTTTTTCTTTGTTTGATTCCCTGTAGGGGTGCGATTTATCGCATCCGTTTGGGGATTGTGGGGCGGACGTAATAAATTACGCCCCTACATTAAAACAGATGGTTAATTATTCAAAATACTATATGTGTTACACCCCACTTTAAAACAGGATGATTTTATGATACGATTAAACCAGCAACCAGCAACCAGCGTAAGCTAGGCTTTACCCTATCTGAATTACTGGTTAGTTTAGCCGTTTTGGGGTTAATAGCAGGGTTGACTGTTCCTTCTGTTGTCAATTCGGTAGATATTAGCAGGCAAAAAGCCGTGCTAAAAGAAGACATTCAAGCCATTAGCCAAATTATACAGGCAGGCTACTTGAGTGGTGATTTTTCAGCAATTACAGATTGGAGTGTCCTCAACACAACGGACCCCATTGTGCAGTATTTCACCAGTAGACTGGGTGGGGTAGTACGACAATGCCCTAGAGGAACAATAGCTCCACCGTGTAATAATATAAGGCACGGTCATTATGCCCCAAGTTTGACAGACCATTCAGGGCGATGGGTAATAAGCAACGGTACCACTATCGCTCTAATTGGATCGGGATATACTAATCAGAATTATATAGTATTCAACATCAACAGTAAACCGCAACTAAACGATGGCATTGGTCAACAAGTGCCTGTCGTTTGTAACGTTTCTGATAGTCCTGCTCTTTTGGGTGCTTCTACTATAAAACCAGCCCAATGTGGACCTTGGTGGCCAGAATCACATACCGTTGCTTATTATTCGCTTACTTGGGAAAAATTATTTAGCTAGTACCAATTCAAAGATTAAATAGCGTAAAATCATGATTCGGGATGCCACGGGGGGCATCCCCTACGAAG
>JAPLIO010000024.1 GCA_026389055.1 Candidatus Melainabacteria bacterium
GGGTATGATTTACACGATGCTACGGATGCTGCGGATGTACAGCACCTGCTACGGCAAGTGTTTCAGTTTATGGAAACCTCGTTACTTCGCCCTCGGGCGGGTGAAACAGACTTTGCAGACCTGAAATTAGCCATTCCCGAAGGGTTGAAAACTCGGTGTGATGTGATTGAACTGTTGCTACTCGCTTCGCAACCCACCAAAAGTACGGCTAGTTTGTGGGCGTGTGCGTTTTTGAAGGTATTGCATACCTTGGTTCATATTGAAAATGCCCCTAAAATTCAATATGCCCACTTGGCTCAAGATCAAATTTGTAAGCAGTTTAAAGCCCTGTTATATACGGTTGCTACCACAGGTACCCTCATGCTTGGCAATCCCAATGGGGCATCTCAAAAGCAGTTAAAACTGGTGGCGGTTGATTTTAAAACCATGAAAAGCAAAGATAGCTTGCTGATTAAACTACTTTCTAAAAAAACGAATATGATGGATGAAATTGATGATTTAATTGGCTTTAGAATTGTAACGGAAACCCCTGCCGATGTGCTTTTGGCACTAGATATTTTGCAGGAAAACCAGCAGATGGTGTTTACCAATATTAACGCCAACAGGTCGAGGAATTCGCTAATTCAGCTGGCAGATTTTAAACGTATTTGGGAACTTTCCGCTCATCCTACGGATATTCAAGATTTGTTGGCTACCCACATTCAAAGTTGGGATGAATTGGTGGCAAACCTGAAGCAGTTGAGCCAAACGCAACAACCGTCTATTCCCAACTTAAACTTTACGGATCATAACCCGATGAGTGCGTCTGATTATCGGTCGTTGCATATTACTTGTAGGCATTTGTTGCGGTTGCGTAGGGCGGGTAGCCCGAAGGATGAGCGGGTGTTTTTCCCTTATGAATTGCAGTTTTTAGATAAGGAAACGTACCTGAAAAACCAGCAGGGTGATACGGCACACACGCAGTATAAACACAGACAATTGGTACGTAGCCGTAGGCGGGTGTTAGGGGCGTTATTGCCAAGGCATTTCCATCATTAATGGGCAAGAGGCTACCCATTCTTTTTTCTATGTAGAGGCGGATTGCATCCACCCCTTTAGTTGGCTAATTTATAGCACCTTTAGGATTCGCCCAATCCTTGTTAAATGAAGCCTTACCACTTAAAGTGATGCATTGAAGTCGAAGCCCTGCTTTTTGTTCTGCCGTATATTGTGCATTAGGAAAAGAATTACCCGAACCAACAGTCCTATTAACCCAACGACTCAATCGTCCATCTAAATAAGTTAATTTGCGTTTGGCAGTGCATTTATAGACTTCTACTGGATACAATTGAGCCAATAAATCAGGCTGAGGAAACAGTGTCGAACTTTTAGGTTCTAGGGTTTCTGCACCCTGCTTAAAAACAAACATATCTCTTGTTAATGGGTCAGCCCCCTTTACAACTAAAGGAGCAATTTCTTGCGTCGCTTTTTCTGTCGCTAACTTTTCAGCTGCTTTTGCCCCTTGAGGAAACATACCAGTAGCAACAACAGCCAAACTAGCCAAAAGCGAGAATTTAGGTATAGTCTTCATAAAAAATCACTTTCTGCTCATCTGTAAAAAAAGAAGATCGAGTAGATTAAACCGTAACAAAAAAAATAACCAAATAATCTTTGTCCTTAGATTATTTTGTTCACTATATTTTAGTTCAACCTGCTTTTTGAGTCAAGCGACACTTTATTATGTTAAGTATTTTTTACCAATCAACGCTTCGGGCATAAAGGTCTGTGGCACATCAGGGGCATCGTGCGAATAAACATACCCCACGCCATGCCCCAACGGTTTCGCCCCCGAATAATGCCCATCTCGCAAATGGAGTGGTACAGGAAAGGCTTTACCACCCGTGGTAACATCCGCTAACGCCTCATCTAACGCCATATAAGCCGCATTGCTTTTTGGGGCTTTCGCTACATACGCCGTAACCATCGCCAACGGAATGCGGGCTTCAGGCAAGCCCAGTTGTTCCACGGCTTGCATGGCGTGCGAAGCCAATACAAAGGCTTGAGGGTCTGCCAACCCCACATCTTCCGCCGAACAAACCAACAACCGCCGTGCAATAAACCGAGGGTCTTCACCGCCTGCTATCATTTTCGCCAGCCAGTAGAGTGCCGCATCCGCATCAGACCCCCGAAGGCTTTTTTGAAATGCCGAGGCGTGGTCAAAATGGTCATCCGCCACTTTATCGTAAGATAATCTCGTTTGGTGCTGGGCTAAGGTTTGAAAGACTTCTAACGTGAGTAATATTTCCGTCCCTTTTTCTGATTTTTCAACCCGAGGGGCTACCCAAAAACCTGCTTCTAATAACGTCAATAACGCCCTTGCATCACCATTGGCGTATTGCACCAAAAATTCTAAGGCATCTTTTTGCAGTAAACAAGTGCCTTGGTTGGCAGCATTTAATGTATGGAGCGATTTCTTCACCAGCTGACGCAAATTTTCGGTGGATAACACTTCCAGCTTAAATAGTAAAACCCTAGAAAGTAAGGCTTTGTTGACTGAAAAATAAGGGTTTTCAGTCGTGGCACCCAATAGCACAAACGTTCCTGCTTCCACATGGGGGAGGAGGGCATCTTGCTGAGATTTGGAAAATCGGTGGATTTCGTCAAGAAATAAAACGGTGCGTTGCTGTTGGTATGCCAAGCGTTGGGTGGCCTCTTCCACGCAAGCCCGAATTTCCTTAACGCCTGCGGTAACGGCACTGAGCGAAACCCAAAAATAGCCCGATTTTTGGGATAAAAGCCGAGCCAGCGTGGTTTTCCCCACCCCCGGTGGTCCCCATAGAATGAGGGAGCGTAATTGCCCTGAATTAGCCAGTTGCCGTAGCGGAGCGGTTTCTCCGTGTAGAAGGGATTCTTGCCCCAGTACATCGGCTAGGGTTTTTGGGCGTAGTAAATCTGCCAGCGGTCGGGCGGTGAGGGAACAATCATCCGTGTCGGTTTGGGTTTGCTGGTAGCTGAATAAATCCATGATGGGGTTGGTCTAACTTCTTTTTTATTCCTTCACCCCACCCACACTATCGGGGTTGAGGAGGGCTTTTTGCATGAAAGCAAAAAACACAAAACTGGGAATGAGGCTAATAATCGTACCCGCCGCAACCCACCGCCAATTCATAGAAAACTGGCTTTGCAACTGCACCAGCCCCAAGGGTATCGTCATATGCTCTGGGGAATTAATCAACACGCTAGGCCATAAAAATTCGCCCCATTGGGCTAAAAAACTAAAAATCACACACGTTATCAGCGTCGGTTTTAAGGCGGGCATCACCACATGCCAAATCAACTGCAAAAAGCTAGCCCCCTCTAAAATGGCAGATTCTTCCAAGGCAACAGGCAAACTAGCCACGGCATTTTTCACATAAATAATGCCAAACCCACTCACGCAAAACGGCAATGCCAAAGCAATATATAACGGAATAATCCCATTCGCTTCAGAAAGCCCCAACTGCAAACACAACAAGTAAAGCGGAATCATGGTTACTTGAAAGGGGACAAACATACTGGCTAGAACCAAGGCGTTCAACCAAGGTTTCCCCACAAAGTTGTAACGCCCCAAACAATACCCCATCAGCAACGCAGAAGTTACATTGAGCGACGTTGAAATGATTGCCACAATCAAGCTATTCAACCCAAACGCCAAAAACGGGATTTTATCCCAAACGGCTTGGAAATTTTCCAGCGTAGGTTGTTGAGGTATCCACTGTGGCGGGATGGAAATTAACGCTTCTTGGTTAGATTTCAACGCCGTAGAAAGCAACCACGCAACAGGGGCAACCGCTTGAGAAACCAAAACCAAGCACCAAAATGCCAGCCAAACTTTCCGAAACAGCTGCTGCCGAGGCGTTAGAACAATCGTGGTTTGCATATTAATTGCCTCCACTGGTTTGCTTGAAGTCATTTCGGGATAGTTGATATTTAACCGTTTCTTGCACCACCATGACACCAATAATTAGCCCTGCAAATAACAAACCCGCCGCACACGCCGTACCTAAATTTAGCCATCCAAAGGCTTGGTCATAAATAAAGAAGACCAACGTTTCACTATTATGCAAAGGGCCCCCTTTGGTTAGCACATAAATTTCGCTAAACAACTTGAGCGTTGCTAAGCTGGAAACCGTGGCAACCAAAACCATCGTGGGGCGAAGTTGGGGTAGGGTAATGTGCCAAAATTGTTGCCACGCCGTAGCCCCCTCTATACTGGCAGCTTCGTACCAATCGGGCGAAAGCGTTTGTAACCGCCCCACATACATCATCATGTAGTAGCCCAAGGCTTTCCAAACAATGACGCAAGCAATAGAACCTAACACAAAGTTGGGGTCAGTCAGCCACGCAACGGGTTTACCGCCAAAGGCTTGAATCAGCCCATTTAATAGCCCGTCTTCTTGTAGTACCCACTTCCAAATGGTGGCGGAAACCACCATGGAAATCATCACAGGGGAATAGGCAAATAGCCGAACGAACGTACTGCCTTTGAACGGTTGCACCACAACGGATGCCATCCCCAGTGGAAGAATCATCACGGAAGGGATAATGACGAGCCCGAGCAAAAAAGTTTGAAGCAAGCATTTTAGAAACGCCCCATTTTGAAAGAGGGCTTGATAGTTGGCTAGCCCTACAAAAACGGGGTGATACAGGTCGTTTTCAAAGGTGAACAAGCTAAAAACGAATGAGGCTAAAGCGGGAATAAGGAAAACAAGCACTAACACCAACGTTGGTAAGCCAAGCAGGCTCCAGATGGTTTTACTGGAAGCCAGTGTGGATGCTTTGGCGGTATTGGCGGTGGCTGGGGCGATAAACAACAGGGTTAAGCTTTCTAAATAAAACAAGTGATATTCTTTCATTGTACCTAAAATGTTAGGAAGAATAAATCAGATTGTAGATTTTTCCTTCTGCACCCGATAAAACAGAAGATACGATAGACCCATTTCCAAGAAATCAGGAGCCTACACACCCATGAAGAGACGCTCTTTTACAAAAGCTTCATCCGATGAGAAAAAACAGACGCTAGCCCTGCTTAGCAGATTATCTAAACGAGAAGTTCGGGCTTACGATGGGTTGGTGGATAGACACCTAAAATCTGTTGTAGAAGCCCTACTGCTGTGCTTGGCTTGTGGTGCCTTTGGTGGGCATCGGTTTTACCTTAATCAGCCGAAATGGGGATGGAGCTATTTGCTACTGAGCTGGACGCTTTTTCCGCTTTGTTTAGCGATGGTGGACTTCTTCTTTTTATTAAGTGATGTTGAAGGGTATAACTTACAGGTTAAATGTCAAGCACTAAGAAAAATAAAGGCATCAGTAGCATAAAGATAGTAAACGGTTGATGGTTGTTTCAGCTTGAACAGTCAAAAACATTCAACTTTAGGTGTACTTTAGGTGTTTGAATAGGGCTACAATCTTATCTAACAACTTACACCCATTTGAGGGGTGTCAATTAACCTTATGTCCTTTTTTATTGAGGATTATTTGCGGTTTAATAAACAGTGTTAAAGAAAGAACTGATGCCAATTCAAGTAATTGAATTGGCACTGAGAGATAAACATTGCATCAGGGGAAACCATCTTAGTTTGCCTGAAGTCTAGCTTTTCTAATAAGCCAACCTTATGGAGTGAGGGAGCATTATTTGCGATGCCTTCATGCAGAAAAGTAAGTTTCCCCCTTTTTCTTTATCTTGTTGAGTGAATACAATAAAACCAATCCAACGTGAATAGTTAAAGTAACCTTTTTAAATTAGAGTGAGTGAATGATTATGCAAGTACTAACCCCCCATACCGTAGCAACCCCTTATAATTTTGTGCCACCCCTTGTTGAAAGCTGGTTTGGGTTAGAGACACGCTTATTAGTTTTGTTGGTTTGTTTGGCTAGCTTACCTGCCGTAGCAGGTTTTTGCTTGCTAGTGTTGGTTAATTAGGCTGAGCTACGGTTAACTTGAACTGGTGCTGTTGGTTTTGTGTTGACGACTTCTTGTGCTGGTTTCTCCGAAGAAAGAGTAAGAGGCTTCTTTTTTGCCTCTTCGTCAGCTTTTTTAGCTGCTGCTTCTTTTGCTAATTGGTCTCCTGATTTGTAATGGACGGGGTCGGCGTCTACCGTAGCCAAGGATTTAGCACGATGAATTGCTGGTAGCCGGTCTATGCTATCTGCAAAATTCCGAGCAACGTAGTATACTCTATTGTCATTGGTTTTACCTTCTTTGGTGAAGCCACGGATATAGTAATCAATCACTTTACGCCCAGCCTTATCTGCTTTAAGCATACTAACCTCAATCTCTGGTTTAGGTGTTTTGCCATCTTCTTCAAAAACAAGTTTAGGGTCCACTTCTACCATCCCAGTGCTTAAAATGTAGCCAGTCCCATCTTTAACATTGGGTCTATCGTAAAACTGCATGTAAACTCGACCATCTTCTCCTTTTGAGAAAACCGCAGGCTGTCCTCTAAATGTAGACTTTAAAAGCCCAGAACCATCATCAGCCCTCATTGGGTGTTGATCCTTAGGGAACATTACAGTTACTTTATTCTTATTAACGATTATTTCACCACCTGCAGACTCTCCTCTGTCTTTAGTAGTACTTATTACGATGGGTTCAATTTTTTCTAGTGCTGTTTCACGGTCTGCTACGTCTGCCACTTCCGTTTTAGTGGTACTTTTTTCGGTGGGTGGTGGCTTTAAAATTTCAGGAAGGGGGGTTGCCGAACTTTGAGTGTACACCTTTTCTAAATTAGCACTAAAAGTACTGTCGCCTAAAATTTTAGTCGTAAAGTTATCCAACGTAATACCAGTTGTAGGAGTATTGCCATTGTTTTTTTTCTGGTCTTCTAGTATGTCATATACTTTTTTGGCAATGGGCTTCCAGTTTTCAGTAGGGGCTGTTTGAGAAGACCCTACAATTTTGCTCTGTTGTTCAGATGTTAATTCACCCAATGATTTACTCATCAAGTCTTTATCCTCACTAGGTTTAAATTCATTGGCATCCAGTAGCTCATCCACATTGTTAATACCGCCTGCTTTAAAGCGGTTACGAATGTCGTCTAGCTTTGCTTTCATTTCAGCTAATTCTTCAGTTTTACGCACATTTGTAGCCTGAGGTACACCGTTTTTTACACCACCTGTATACGTTTGATAGGCAGGGTCAAATTTTTTGTTAGGTTTTTCATTAAAGTATGTTGCTTTGTCAAGATCATTATCAGTTAATTCAATGGTCTTATCCTTTAAACCTTTTTTAACCGCTTCAATGTAAGCTTGCTTCAACTTGCCGTATTCCTTTAATACTGCCTTAGAATTTGTACTCACAGGGGCTGTATTGCCAAACGTTGGCTTAGCGGAATCATTTTCAATCTTATCTAAAGCTTTAATTTCTGTTAAGTAAGCCTCTGCCAATTGCTTTTTTTGGGTTTCGGTAATATCTGTGGCTGTAATTAGGTCTCCTAAGCCAAAGTCTCTAACCACATCCGCCTTAGATGTATTAACTGCTGCTGCTGCACCATCATCGTTTCCATCTGTTCTTTTAACTTCATTTAGATTGGCATCTTGCTTTAACGTCTCTATCTGAACCACGCCATTTTTTTTAATTTCTTCCAAAACGCTTTGCAGTGCCTGAAATTGCACTTTTTTTTGCTGTGTAATAGCGTCTAATTTAGTAGCTGTATAGCCATAAGCGTCTTTATCACTTGGAGTATCACTTAACGTTTGGTTTTGGTCTTTTTGTCGCCCATCCTGTAGAACGGCATCCATAACTTTCAACTTTTTATAAGTGCCTACTGTATCTCTTAATTTAGATTGAATATCGTTGATAGAAGTCATCATCATCATGACGGCGTCGTTCCTTTGGCATGGGAAGGTGTAAAAGTTGTATGAAATTGATAAAAAGCGGGTTGTGTGCGGTTATCCTCATTGAGAAAAAAAGCAAAGTGGGCTAGTTGAAAGCTAAAGCTAGCCAGTCTAAAACTAGTCTACAAATGGATAAAAACAATCTGCCCTCCTTTTTGTGCTAGTTGTAACAAACAATTGCTGTCATGCTGAGCTTGTCGAAGCATCCCCCTAGCCAGATAAGGAGATTCCTCGACTACGCTCGGAATGACACGCATTGTTTATGCTAGAATTTAACTAAATTATTTTTACCGTAACAACAGGAAAACCCCCCACCATGATGACCACATCTACCACCCTTGAAACCATTGATACCGCCACACAACACCAGCTTAAAGCACTTAACCTTCGCCCCACCGAATATCAGCTGATTGTGGAAACACTCCACCGCCAACCCAACTTTACCGAACTCGTCATGTTTTCAGCCCTCTGGAGCGAACATTGTAGCTACAAACACAGTAAACATCTACTTCGCACCCTCCCCACCACAGGCGAATGCGTCGTACAAGGGCCCGGCGAAAATGCAGGTATTATTGACGCTGGTAACGGCATTCATGTGGCGTTCAAAGTGGAAAGTCATAATCACCCCACCTACGTTGAACCCTTTCAAGGGGCTACCACAGGCGTTGGCGGTATTCTTCGGGATATTATTACGTTGAACGCTCGCCCAGTTGCCCTACTAAATGCTCTTCGCTTTGGCACGCAACAAGCAGAAAACCCACTCAATCCAGCAGAAAACGCCTGTACCCCTGCGGAACTAAAAGGGAATCGGTACCGCTTTAAACGTGCGGTTCAAGGTATTGCCCACTATGGCAACTGCATGGGCGTACCCACCGTAGCGGGCGATGTGCATTTTCACCCGTGCTACACGGGCAATCCGCTTGTTAATGCCATGGCTATTGGTATTA
>JAPLIO010000032.1 GCA_026389055.1 Candidatus Melainabacteria bacterium
CAAAAGAGGGGCTAAAACCGCATAGGCTTCTATATTCTCCGCCTCTAATTCGAGGGCTTTTTTCAAGGCATCAAACGCCAAAGCATCTTGTTTTAAAACCACACACGCTTGAGCCAAATTCACCCAATAAGTGGCGATGGTCGGGTCTGTTTCAATCGCCAATTCAAACAATACCTTGGCTTTTGCGGGTTCTTGGCTATGTTGAAGCAAAATAAGCCCTAACTGGTGCGGATACGCCCCTTCTTCAGGAGCTTCGGCTTGCCAGTGCTTCAACTTTTGAGTAGCCTCTTCAAACTGATGGCTAGCTACCAGTTGATTAATTTCAGCCAATTGCGTGGCTAATAAGGCTTTAAAGGCAGTGCCTTGGCAAAGTTGCGGTTCAGTTGGCGTTAGTGGGGCGGTAGACATCGGGTATTCCTATCAAAAAAAGGGAAGGTATCTTGATTCAACAGCACCTAAACGGTGGCAGATGCTTCGGTGAAAATAGGGGCTAAGCCCTGCTGTAATTCGGCGGGAATACGACGTAACGGCTTGAAGGTGGTTGCTTCACAAACCACACAAGTAGTAACCGTTTCCAACAACGTTTCTTCAATGGCAGATTCTTTCGCTTGCGGGCGAACCATCGTTTGGTGAAACCGCAACCGAGGCCCCTGAATGCTAACTTGCGTGTAAATGGTTACGGTATCTCGCAGTTTTGCCCCTTTTCGGAAGCGTAAATTTTGTTCAGCTACGGGGTAAACCCAGCCTTCGTTGGGGGTTTGCAGGTCAATGCCACAATCAGCAACGGCTTTATCTCTGGCGGCTTCTAGCCATTTCAAGTAGGCTCCGTGCCACATAACCCCGTAGCCATCGGTATCAAACACATGCACTTCAAATTGATAACGGCTTTTATTGGCTGATAACGTCGTCATTGTTCGAGGGATTATCCTGTTGTTGAGGGGGTGCGGTTTCGGTTTCAGCCACTAACGCCAATTCAGCAGCCAGTGCCGCCTTTTTTTGTTTGCGTCGCTGATAAGGGGTTAATTTCACCACTTTAGGGGGTGCGGGCGTATTGCCTTCTTCTAAAAACGATTGTAACCCATGCAGGAAAATCGTTTTTTGGGTTAAATCAACCTCGCCCACAAAGGCTTGCACAAAGGGAACCATATCCGTTTTGCCCGATTTTTCGTAGGTTACTTCTAAGAAGTCGTAATCTGCCCCAGCTTTGCCACTGCCTGCCGTGCTGATAATGCCCGAAACTACGCCAACCACAGCTTGCGTTTCTTCAACAATCACGCTTAAGCCAACTAAATCGATGGTGCGATAGGTGTCGGAATCGTCGACGGGGGGTAGTTCGCTTTGATGCAAAAACAGCTGGCTACCGCTCCACAATTGAGCGTCTTCGGGGTTGGCAATTTCTTTTACGCTGATGACGACCCGATGATGCACGTGGTAATGCGTATCGGTAACGTGCCAATTAACGCCTTCGGGGTGTTTGGCTTGCAGGGCGGGGTTGGCGGGCCATAGCTTGATGGTTTTAAGGGTGTCTAGCCAATCGGGTTGGGCATCGAAGGTTTTTAGTTTCACATCGCCCTTTACGCCGTGCCCGCCTTGTACGGTGGCAATTGCCACCCAATCAGGCGATTGAAAGGGGCAAGGTTTTTTGGGGGTGTGGGTTTCGGTTTCGGGGGCGGTGGTTTGAGGTTGGTCAGGCATTGTCGGTTCGGTTTCTTTCGGAAAAGCAGCAGAGTTTGCGTAAAACGTCTTTCTATTTTACCTGAAACACACCGTTAATCCAAGCCCGTTAATATCACGGTTATCGCTTCACTTTATTTAAAACACCTTTTCCACTTTGTTAGCTGGTTAGGTTCGATAAGGGCTTAGCGGATTCTCAAGCTGGTACCGAGTAATAAGGTATTCTACCACTTCGCCTTGAGAAATATTACCAAAGAACAAGCTCATGCCTGCCAGTATTTGCTTGGATTCAGGACTGATTTCTGCAGTAAACCGAGCCTTACCCTTCTTTGGTTTGCCTGGCCCGATACGTTGAGCAATGGTTCCTTTTTGGTATTCCACCAAAGCGGCTTCAACCATATCTTCAAAAATATCAAAGGCTTCTTGTTTATTGGGAGAACAACCTAATATTTCGCCATATTCATTGAGCCTAGCTGTTAATGGAGATTTGACGATATAGTAACCATCATCATCGTCTTCTGTATCTTCTTGCCAAACACAGATGGCAGTTTTTAGTATTTGATTTTTCCATTTTTCAGACATGCTGAGAGCTTCCTTCCTTTTTTTAGGGAAGCAGGGTGGTTAACCCCGCTTATCCTTTTCAATGGCTATTTCAACGGCTTTAATGTAGGGTGGTTTTACAAAATCCATTGCTTTGGGCATGATGAAATCCTTTTAACTTCCTTCAACACTTAATAGTATATAATAATCTATATAGAATATCAATAATCTATGTAGATTATTTACAAAAGATGACAAAACCCTATGGCAATACTTATAGTCGTTCCAAGTATTATTGAACCATTCTGTAGGGGACGCTCTCCGTGGCGTCCCGTCTCACGATTCAGGCGGGCTGGCACAGAGACCAGCCCCTACATTGGATACATAGCTCATTAGCTTTAGAAACAGCCCTAAAATGAGGGCTCAAAAAAGCTACTTTCTCTATTGACTCTATTTAATGTAGTTGTAATAATCACTTTATGCTTAAACACCCCTACCAATACCGCTCCCTCTCTATTTTTTGATAAACCGAAAGAAAACCAACTAATGATAAGTTTTAGTAACAAGCTTCTACCTCAAGTCAAGTTAGGAACTCCCTTAATAACACAGTATCAGGCTAACTGCACCCTACTAGGAGAACTTAATAAGGGTTTAAGTAGCATGGAAGCCTTGATTTATAATAGAGGGAAGGGAACTCAACTTCCGAATGCCAATATCCTTGGCGATATGATACTAAAAGATACCGATCGCAGTATCAATCTAAGTAATAGGTTATTAGTTACATCTAACCCTACCAAACCAGGCGTTATTAGTCTTCTTGATATCTATTCACACAAACATGGTGAAATTGAGCTCCATCGTCATTTTTGCGAAACAAGGATTTCCTTTCCGCCAAATCAACAAAAGGAAGTAGAATCGATCGTTAAGGATTTTTTTCAAAAATCTAAAGCAGAGATATACTCCGATAATTCGCTAGAGACTCTAATCACGAATGCTCTAACGGGAAAAAACATACTGATTAAAAACACCAAAAACTGGGCCTTAGACAGGTATCCAGACGCATTACTGACATTCGGAGCATGGAACCAAAGAGAAAATACTCTTAGTAGGTTATTCATTACACCGCCAGTCGTTCATCCTGAAGGTCTTCGTACGGATTATTTTGGAACAGAAGACGCACAAAATTCGCAATTAAAATCCTTAAATGGTCAGCCAATAGAACAATTATTAGTATTTACTCAAGTTAATCAACCTCAAGATATTCCTGATCTAGCTTCAAAAATAACTGCAACAGGTCGGATGAACATTGAAACAGGCAATATTCAAGACACAACGCCAAGAGGGCAAAAAGAAATAGAGGGTATGCTCAAGGCAGGCTTAAATTGGATTACAGCGTTAGGAAATGATTTTTTGTCTAAATAGCCCGATTGTTTACTTGGGCTAATAAATGAACAACCCTTGAAGCCAATTCAGCAAATTTAAATGCTACATCCATTTTGAATTTCAACCCAAAATTCAAACCGTGTTGAAATAACGCCTAAAAATCAAAAATCGCTTAAAAACTTGATTCTTGTCCCGCAATTCATGCTGATGCAGAATAAAAGGTTGGGGTCAAACAAACATGAATACAAGCCCAAAAATCTAATTAAGGGGGTCAAAAATCCACCGTAAAAACCTGCAAACCCTCTTAAATAAAAGGGCTACGCCTTTTTAACTCATCCAAAAATTACACCGCTTTGATTTCTAACCTTTTATTCTGCATCGGTCTGAATTTCGGGCTAACAATCAAGTTTAAGCTGGTTGCGTCTACACGGTTTCGGATAAAGTTTATCGTGTTAGAATAGGGGTATTATCATTGTTTGTTTCGTCTTGAAAGTTGTATATGCTCTCTACCATTGCCTTTAAAGCCAAATCGTTGGCAAACCTCGTCAAACTGGAACACACCATCTTCGCCCTGCCATTCGCCCTTTCCGCCCTACTCCTAGGTGCCCCCGTAGGCGAACTACCAAGGGCTATAACCGTGCTATGGGTGGTTCTAGCCATGATTGGCGGGCGAACTTACGCCATGGGGCTAAACCGCATTGCCGATGCCCAAATTGACGCAAAAAACCCTCGCACCGCTAACCGAGAAATTCCCGCTGGCATTGTAAAACCTTGTGAGGCGTGGGTTTTAACCCTCTCTGCCTTAGCATTGATGACGTTCGCCACTTGGCAATTGCCCGTTTTATGCCAGTATTTATTGCCTCTCGCTATTTTAATTTTGAGCCTTTATTCTTACACAAAACGGTTTACAAGCTTGTGCCACTTGGTTTTAGGGGTTGCTCTTGGTAGTTCCGCCATCGGTGGGTGGATTGCCCAAACGGGCGGCTGGCACGGCGGATTGCCAATTCTATTCGGGTTTGCAGTCGCCTGCTGGGTTTGCGGCTTCGACATTATTTACGCCTGCCAAGACGCCGAATTCGACCAAGCCAACGGGCTTTTCAGCATTCCTGCCCGTTTGGGCATTGCTAAGGCGTTGGCGTTAAGCAAATTTTTCCACATTGCTACAGTGGTTGCGTTGGTGGGGTTTGGGGCGTGGTACTGCGTACAGCTTGGGTTTATAGGCTTTGGGTTTTGGTTTGGCACCGCCCTAACGGCAGGTATGTTATACTATGAACACACCCTTATTTCCCCGAAAGATTTAAGCAAAATCAATCTTGCATTTTTTGATATTAACGGAAAAATCAGCCTACTGATGTTTTTCCTCATCTTGGCGGATAAACTCATCCACCTAAAAACCATTTTACCCCTCCCCATCGTACCCAAGTAGCCCGCATTTTATGACTGCCCCATCTACCGTTGAGCCTACAATTGAGCCTAAAAAACGGATGCAGTGGTTTCCGTTAACCACGCTGTTGCTGAATTGGTTTTGGGAAACGTTTTCTGAAGTGCTGGAAACGCTCGGTTTTGCGACGCTTTATGGTAGGCACGCCATAGCCTATGCCCTGAAGGGGCGGTGTGGCATTCGGCATTTCTTTCAGCAGGCTAGTTTTGTAGGCGTGGAAAGTTTGCCTGTCGCCCTGTTGTTAAATATAACTGTAGCGATGGTGTTGGCATTGCAAACCGCTGGAGAAATGGAAAAACAGGGTGGTGGCAGTTATATTGGGGCATTAGTTAGCATGGCGATGGTGCGGGAATTGGGGCCTGTTATGACGGGGTTTGCCGTGATAGCCATGGCGGGTAGTGCGTTTGCGGCGGAAATTACGACGATGAAGGCGAATGCTCAGCTGGATGCGTTGCGGATTATGAAGGTAGACCCCATTCGGTATTTGATGTTGCCTCGGATTTTGGGGATGGTGGCGATGTTACCCTTTATGACGTTGTTAGCCACAACGTTGGGTATTTTAGGCGGTGGATGGATTGCTAATATTTCGGCGGGGATTCCGATGGGGACTTATTTTGATTCGGTTTATGACCAGACGAAGCCTTATGATGTGTTGGTGTTGGGTGTGAAGGCGTTTGTGTTTGCGGTAACTATTGCCACGTTGTGTTGTAGTATTGGGTTTACTTCGGGTAGTACGGGACAGGAAGTGGCACGGTCTGCCACGAAAGCGGTGGTATGGTCGTTTATCGCC
>JAPLIO010000136.1 GCA_026389055.1 Candidatus Melainabacteria bacterium
GGTGGACGAAACGCATCGCCGCTGCAGGGCAAAGGCGATGGTCGTTCCTACTGGGTGGTTGGTTTGAACGCTTATGCTATTTTAACTGTTAATGGGTATTCGCTTGTTCCTGCTTCGCCAATTGCTTTTTCTTTAATTCAAATACCCAAAACTTTTGCCCCATAAAATTAATCATGGTACTGGTGCCTGTCGCCATTAAAAATGCCATTAGCTTAACGCTTCGGGCGTGTGAAAATAACGGTAAAAGCCAGTTGGTCAATTCATTGGTTGAATGCACCATTAAATACTGATGCACACTAGGCAAACCCTGTAAGCAGAGGCTATTAACCGCCGTATTAACTACCATAGAAACGGTGTACAAGGCAAAAAATGCAGAAATTTCTCTTCGGGAATGAAGGGGCTGTTTAAACGTCCAAAATTTATTCATGAAATAGACGAACAACGTAGCACTTGAAAAGGCTAACCCTTTAGAAAGCAATGGGGGTAACCACTGGTCATATAGCTGATAAAAGCCGTAATCAATTAGCGTGCCAATTAGCCCCGCTAAAACGAACCCTCGGAGTTGGGGGGCTAGCCTTTGTAGCCTAAACCATAGGGTTTTAAAGGGCTGGGCAGGTTGCTGAAAAGTAGATTGTTCGGAGAGGCTCATGTTATTACTTACGGTGCCACCTAATAAACTGATAGAAAAAATAAGAGATGCTATTCAATGAGTCATTATAACACAAGCCAACACGAATCTCGGGTGGTTTATTTTGGATAATTTCTTCTAAGGTCCTGTTTTATCGCTTTTATCAAAGACAAACTACGTTAACCTATGGTATAAAAGTAGCGTACTAATGAATGCTATCCCTTTTTAGACCCTTTTTATTTGAAAGCAGTAAACCCATGATGATGACATCTACTAACAACCCCAAACGCCGTATTTTATTTTATAGTGCCAAGCCTTACGAATCCGCCATTTTCACCCAATTGAACAATCAACTGCCTGAAGCGGAACAGTTTAAGCTAACCTTTATTGAAGCCCATCTGTGCGAAACAACCGTGGCACTAGCCAAGGGCTATGATGTGGTTTGTGCCTTCGTTAATGATACGTTAGACCGATATGTGCTAACAGGCTTGAAAGAACAAGGCGTTCAAGTGATTGCGATGCGATGTGCAGGCTATAATAATGTAGATGTACCTGTTGCTAATGCCCTTCAGTTGCCCATTGTAAGGGTGCCTGCGTATTCGCCCTATGCCGTAGCGGAACACGCCGTAACGCTATTGTTGACCTTAAACCGAAAAATCCATAAAGCGTATGCTCGGGTGAGAGACGGTAATTTTTCGTTAGATGGCTTGGTGGGGATGGATTTGCACGGCAAGACAGTTGGCATTGTGGGTACAGGTAAAATTGGGGCTGTTTTTGCGGGTATTATGAAAGGCTTTGGCTGTAAATTGCTAGCGTTTGACCCGTATAAAAACCCTGAAGTAGAAGCCTTAGGGGCTACTTACGTTCCCCTGCAGGAATTACTAAACCAATCAGATGTTATCAGCCTGCACTGCCCGCTGATGGAATCGACCCATCATTTAATCAATTCAGCCATGTTGAAACAACTAAAACGAGGCGTGTTGATAATTAATACCAGTAGAGGCGGTTTGGTAGAAACGCAATCGGTTATTGAAGGGTTGAAACAGGGTGTTATCGGTGGGTTGGGGCTGGATGTATACGAAGAAGAAGGCCCGCTGTTTTTTGAAGATCTTTCTTGTAGCGTCATTCAGGATGATGTGTTTAGCCGCTTGCTGACCTTCCCCAATGTGGTTATTACGGGGCATCAGGCCTTTTTGACCCAAGAAGCGTTAAGTAATATTGCTAGTACAACGTTGGGTAATGTACAATCTGTTTTAGCTAATCAGCCGTGTAACAATACCGTAACAGATTTTTAAATGAGATGCTTCGTCAATCTTTGTAGGGTCGTACTTATAGGTACGACCCTACAAAGAACTATCTAATACCAATTCACCGTTTAAATAGCGTGTTTGGGTTTGCATCATCGACGGGACACCACGGGGGGGATGTCCCCTACAATAATCTGATAATTCTCCCTTCGTAGGGGATGCCCCCCGTGGCATCCCGTTTCATGATTTTACGCTATTTATACCATTTGACCAGGCGGATTCAAGTAAGAAGTGTTCCACTAGGGGTGGAACGCTTCTTACTTGAATCCGCCAAAGAAAATAAACGCA
>JAPLIO010000148.1 GCA_026389055.1 Candidatus Melainabacteria bacterium
AGAGCAAATGCAATGGGCGTTCCTACTGGTTTGTTTGAACTCTTAGGCTATTTATACTATTTACCCTGCCCCTTCAACGCAGCGGCAATCGTTGGTAAATCTTTATCGCCACGCCCTGAAAGATTGATTAAAATCACGTCATCTACCGAAAGCGTGGGGGCTAACTTCGTGGCATACGCCACGGCGTGCGATGATTCCAACGCTGGTAAAATGCCTTCCAGCTTGGTTAGTAGCTGAAAAGCCTCTAACGCCTCGGCATCGGTTGCACTTTCATAAGTCGCCCGCCCCAATTCCTGCAAATAGGCGTGTTCAGGGCCTACGGAAGGATAATCTAACCCTGCAGAAATACTATGCGTATTCAACACTTGCCCATCATCGGTTTGTAGCATAAGGCTTTTCATGCCTTGCAACACCCCAAACGTGCCTTGAGCCAACACGGCTCCGTGAAAATCCGTATCCAGTCCATGCCCAGCGGGTTCAACCCCCACTAACCGAACGTCTTTATCCGCCATAAACCCACTAAAAATCCCGATAGCGTTAGACCCTCCGCCCACGCACGCCAACACGCTATGAGGCAGTTTCCCCACGTGTTCCAGCATTTGTGCCCGAGACTCCTTGCCAATCACTTCATGGAAATACCGCACCATACTGGGAAAGGGGTGAGGCCCTGCCACGGTGCCTATTAAATAATGGGTGTCTCGCACGTTGGCAATCCAATCGCGCATGGCTTCGTTAATGGCATCTTTTAGGGTTTTTCCGCCACTGTGCACGGCGTTTACTTTTGCCCCTAGTAGTTCCATTCGTAGCACGTTGGGTTGTTGGCGTTCAACATCCACCGCACCCATGTAAATTTCTGTTTCAAGCCCTAGCAATGCCCCAACCATGGCGGTGGCTACGCCGTGTTGCCCTGCCCCTGTTTCGGCAATAATGCGTTTTTTGCCCATGGCTTTTGCCATGAGGGCTTGCCCTAGGGCGTTGTTGGTTTTATGGGCACCGCCGTGGAGCAAATCTTCTCGTTTTAGCCAAATGCTAGCCCCGCCGAGATGTTTGGATAAATTTTCGGCGTGATAGAGGGGGGTGGGTCTGCCAGCGTAGTGGTGTAGTAGCCTGTTGAAGTTGGCTTGGAAGGCGACATCGGTTTGTAGGGCGATGAAGTTTTCTTCTAATTCTTCTAGGGCGGGCATCAACGATTCTGGGGCGTAACAGCCACCGAAGCGTCCGAATAATCCGAGGCTTTTCATGGGCGAAGGGGGTGCTTTCTAACAATCGGGTTGAACTTATTGTTTAGTATAGCGTAAAAAAACAGACGGGCGTTATTTATAGCGGTGCCGAGTATTATTGAGCCGTTATTGCTGGGTAGTTGTATGTTCTGCAAGCCACTCTCTATAATAGGCGACTGTACCTATACCTAGATCTGGATCCTCTACATTATTTACTACTACTTTTTTTAGGGCTTCTTTTTTTGCTACTACTTTATCTACTGCTGCTTCTAACTCATCTACTAGATTTTCGATATTTGTTAAAATAGTACTTCTCATTTGTCGATTTGAGTTGCTAAATTCAATATCCCACTTGCTTAACTCCATCATAATTGATTGAATAGACTTTGAAGTCAACCCCGACCGAACCTGACTGCTAGCAGGGGGCGTGGCGGTTGGCTGAAAGACATCTTGGTTTAATGTGGGCGTTTTAAAATAACCACCGATAGCGGGCTTTTCTTGTTGGAAGGTGTCGGTTTTTTGAAACTTCGGCACGGTGAAAGTAGGGGTAACGGAAGGCATTAGAAGTGAGGGCATTGATAGAAAGTACCTTAATTGGTTATAGATTGAGTAGATTGAGTAGATTGAGTAGAAAATAAGATCAAAGAGAGAGAAAAAAAAGAAAAAAGCGATGATTCATCGCAAAATCAGCTATACAGTAAAACTATACTATTTATTATCTTACAACGGTTGATTATTTTTTCTATGAGCCAACGCAAAAATGGGTCAATCTCCATACTTTTTACACTTCGTAACAATAATACGGAATGGTTAATCGCTTCGGTCTAGGGCTTCATGGGGGGTGTTGTTTGAACACCCCCCACACCCCCCGCAAAACAAAGGGGCTGCTCGCCGCCCCCTTTGTATTCCCCAGGGGAACAACTGGTTAATTGGCTTTCGTGTACGTTGAAAACAGGCTTGGGCGGAAGCAAAAGAGGCTCCCTAATTGCCCTGCTTCGCTACGCTCGCACCAGCCTATTTCCAACTAGGTATGGTTTGAAGCTAAAAATAATGAACGTTATACCAATTATAAAGTTGAAGTGTCAAACCACCAGTAGGAACGACCATCGCATTTGCCCTGCAGTTGCCGATGCGTTCCGTCCACCGCAGGGGCGAAAAGAGCATCCCTCCGTCCATGCCCTTCTGGTGGCATAGGAGGGTGTCTTTTCGGGGGTTCCTAGGGGGAACCCCTTGTGGGGGGTGTCGGGGGGTGCCCAAACAGGCACCCCCCGACAAACCAGCCAGCTAAAGACTGAAACGAAAATCTTTAAAATAGTGTTACGATTCTATACACCAATGCAACGCCGCCATCCGCAACGCCACACCACACGCCACTTGTTGCCGAATCAATGAAATATGCGGGTCATTTGCCAATTCTTCCGTAATTTCAACATGATAGTTTACAGGGCCGGGGTGCATTACTACAAAACCGGGCTTACAGCTCATCGCTACCCTTAAATGGTTGAGCTGATACCCTTGCGAATATCGCCCGATGAGCGATTGTTCAAACTCATCCATTCGTTCAGATTGTATGCGAAGGGGCATTACAATATCGGCATCGTTCAAGCCTTCTTCTAAAACTTCTGTAAACGTAACGCCGTATTGCTTGTGCCATTCTTCTCGTTCTACAATGCTCGGCATAAAGAAATCAGGAGCCACTAATTGAATGGCAACGCCTAATTGTGGTATTAACCGCAGATGGCTACCCACCACTCTGCTATAGGTAATGTTGCCTAGAATGGTCATTTTCTTCCCTTGTAACGCTTCTAACGAGCCATATTGCTGAATGAGCGTCAACACATCCAACAACCCTTGGGTGGGATGATCTGTAATCCCATCACCTGCGTTAATAATGGCGATGCGTTTGCCATATTTTTCAGCGAGTGCTTGGGGCAACCCATCTTGCGAATGCCGAATCACAATGGCATCTACTCCCATGGTTACTAGCGTTTCAATGGTATCGGCGATGGTTTCACCTTTAATCAGAGAAGACTGCTCGGGCGAAACATCTATCGTATGAGCCCCTAAAATTTTCGCTGCCAGTTCAAAACTACACCGAGTTCTGGTGCTGGGTTCACAAAAAAACGTGGCAACGGTTCTACCACTTAGGTGATTGAGCGTTTTTTTGGTACTGGGTTGAATTAAGGGTAATAGCTTTCTGGCATTGGATGTCATTAAACGAATATCATTCAATCCAATATCGGCAGAAGAAACAAGGCTACGGGGCATCATCATGGTAAAAAAAACTTTCAACTAAAAGGAATAACTAAAAACTAAGAAGCTCCTGACCGAACCCGAGGGTCTAACCACAGCAGACCAAAATCGGCTAATAAGTTGCCTACTACTAACAATACCGAAGATAACACTAAGCTTGCCATCACCATGTTGGCATCGCCTGCTAACGAAGCATTGAAGGTTTGCAACCCCAACCCGGGGAATCCGAGGACGGTTTCAACTAACACCGCCCCTGAAAGTAACCCTGCTAATTCAAACCCCATCATGGTTAATAGGGGGTTCAAGGCGTTACGCACGGCGTGTTTATATAATACCACAGATTGCTTTAATCCCTTGGCTTTGGCGGTTTGTACATACGGTTGGCCTAGTACATCTAGCATATTGGCTTCCATTTGGCGTTGAATGCCTGTAATGCTTAACAGGGTTAAAACCAGCGTGGGCAGGGCTAAATGCAGAGTAACATCCCACACTTGGGCGAAGAAGGGCAACTGGGCGTGCATAGGGCTGGTTAGCCCGCCAAAGGGTAGCCAGCCTGTTTTAATGGCTAACACGCCCAAGGCTAAGGCTAGCACAAAACTGGGAATCGCCATTAAAAACGAGGTTACCCAGTTGAGGCTTTTGCTGACCCACGTGCCGTAATACTGGGCGGAAAGCACCCCAAGAGGCAGGGCAATCAGCCAGGTGGCGGTTAGCACACAAAGGTTGAGCAGTATCGTGTTTTTGGCGGCACTCAGTAGCAACCAACTGACCGATTCTCCTTTGTTGGTGGTGCCCCAATTGCCTAGCAGAAAGGCTTTCAGCCATCGGGCGTATTGGGTGTACCATGGTTTATCTAACGCCAGTCGTTTTTCTTCTTGAGCGATAACGCTGGCGGAAAGTTGGGGGTTGAGGCGGAGTTCGGCGAGGGGGTCGATGGGTTGTTTGAGGTCGATTTTTTCAAGCAACACAAAGGGCTTACCCCCAGCAGTAGCCGAGGGAATTTCAATCGGGCCAAGGGAGAGGTGGAATCGCATGAGAAAGAAGCCCAAGGCGGAGCTAACTAGTACGATGGGTACCACCCAGGCAATTCGTTTGATAACAGGCACCAGTAGGGCAATAGACAAGGCGGGCAATCACTTTCGGCTGGATGATAACGATAGCAGGCTAGACTGAGTTTATCTATTGCTTATTATACATCATTTTCTTGCCTTGGGCGTGTTGCAGAAAGTATCGATGCACTGGTTGGGCTATCAACCTGATAGATGCAGGTATTCTATTAACATTACTATCAGAAATCTTATCCTTGAATGCAGTCTTAAATCCATGACGCCATTTTGTGAATGAATTAAGCCCAAGCTTCTCAACTATAGCCATTACTTCAGGAATGATACGCCGTTCAGTGCTTATTTTCCGAATAAGTGCCTCTTCCAAACCTTTGCTATGCAGGAATCTCTCAAAGGCAATAGCCCTCCTTGTTCAGAGTGATCGGTTATTGCTCTTTTTAGTCTGAATAAGGCTATCTCTATTTGCTTGGCTTCTGTCTCTGCCAGTATACTCCCCGACCGATACTGAAAACTATCGGCTGGGGTGGGGATGATGGCGGGGTTACTAGCAGCGGTATTAGCTACTGCTGGGGTTGTTGCTTGGGCAAGCCCTTTAACACCCATTGGTGCTGAAAATAAAGCCGTGGAAAGAAACATCATCGCGAAAAGGTGTCCTACTATTGTTCAACGTAAAGGTATGCCCTAAAAAAGAAAAAGAGAGAAAATCAGAACCATATTCACTTTACTAAAAATAATCTCATCGTTCAAGCCCCTATTTATTTTCTCTGCCTATCCTTTTTAAGCTAACCTATGCTAAAATAAACAACTGTACCCCTGCTATTATCCCCGTTTTTTCAAAATTGGAGACGCTCGCTTTGTTGTTGTTTCAAACTCTATCCGCTCGGTTGTTGCTATCGTTTTTAGTGCTTATTGCTTGTGCCATTGCCCCTAATCTAACAGCTTCGGCTACGGCGGTAACGCCTGCCAAAGTGGCTCATACGGCGGTAAAACCAGCCAAACCCGTTGCGGTTAATTTAATCACGCTATTAAAACACCCTGATGCTTACCTGCATAAACCCGTCCAATTTTCGGGCACATTTTCCAGTTTTTCCAGCTTGGGGTTAGATTATAAACCAGCGTTTCGCGATGGTAAAGAGCATGTTGGGCTATTGTTGTTTCGCCCAGATGCCTTGCCTGCCCACAAAATTCCGTTGGCGGAAGTGAAGATTTTTATTCATCGGAAGGAATCAGAAAAACTGCCTGATTTGGAAACCAATGATTTAGTAACCATTGTCGGCACGCCGTTTTCCACGGCGTTGGGCGATGTTTGGGTGGATGTCAACACCCTAACCATCACGCAAAGAGCCCCTCGCAAACCGAAAGATTAGTGTTGTGGCACGCATTAGCCCCATCGTCCCACGGTCGTTAATTGTTTCTGTGCAAGCCAGCCAAGGCGAACCGCTTTACCCCACCCCTATTTTAGAAGCCCTCTGCCATAGCGTGGTGCAAGGCGGAGCCATGGGCTTACGAATTGCTACGCCTGCCTTAATCCCTGTTTTAAAGCAGGCTTATCCGCAGATGCCCATTATTGCGTTAACCAAACCTGAACCGTTGCCTGCCCAGCCTGAAACCCACGTTTACATTACGGCTACCTTGGCGGATGCCTTGTTGTTGGCGGAAGCAGGGGCAGATATTGTGGCGTTGGATGCCACAGAGCGTAATCGCCCTGATGGCTTGGCTTTGCGAGAGGTGGTTGCCCAGCTAAAGGCACACTTTCCGCTGGTTGGGGTAATGGCGGATGTGGATAGTTTGGCTTCTGCCCAGTATGCTGATGCGTGTGGGGTGGATGTAATTAGCACGACTTTGGCGGGTTACACGGCGGAAACAGTGGCTTCTAGCCCGAAACAATCGCCTGATTTTGGGTTGTTGGCAACGTTAATTGAGGCATTCCCCACGGTGCCTGTTATTGCGGAAGGCAGATTTTGGGAACCTGCCCAAGTGGCGGAGGCTTTGACGTTGGGGGCTTATGCGGTGGTGGTAGGGTCTGCTATTACCCGCCCGCACCACATTACCGCCCGATTTTTAAAAGCCTTTTAGGTAACGCTACTTTTTAGTAGGTTTAGGTGAAGCACCAAAAACTGTCCTCAAAGAATCAAGAGTTGGAGTTGTGTTGGTAGATTTAACCGAAGAGCTTCTTCTCCTAGAAGATTGATACTTGTTTCCTCTGTATACTCTGCGAAGACTACCAGCAACCTGCTCTGGTTTCACCACTGGCACCACCGACGAAAAACGGGCTGGCACAGAGACCAGCCCCTACGAAAATACGACTGTAGGGGAAGCTCTCCGTGGCTTCCCGTTTCATGATTTTACGCTATTCAATCTTAGGATTGGTATCAAGCTACCTTTAAACCCAACAATAGCAAAATCCCCCGCCCTCTTGCAAGAAGGCGGGGGATATCAAACAATCAAGAAATCTTAGCTTTTTTTGCTGACCACGGTAGGGTCTAACAAGGTAACCCACTGGCTTAACGAAACCACAATAGGGGTAATTGCCATGCCTTTTTCCGTAATACGGTATTCCACTTTAGGCGGAATAGTGGCATACGCTTTGCGAGAAAGCAAACCATGAGCTTCCAAATGCTTTAACCGTGCGGAAAGCGTTCTAGGAGAAATACCTTGAATGGTGGCTTCCAACTGCACAAAGCGTTGGGCTTCGCTTTGCAATAATAAGTTCAAAATTTGTAACGAATACTTATCGCCAACAACCCGCAACGATTTTTCTAATAAATCATGGTTGGCACCACCTTGGGTAGAAACAGTCGTTTCTTCAGCCTGAAAGGCTTCAATTAACTTGCTTGCAACTTCAGGGGTGGCTTTTTTAGCATCCGCTTTGGTTGGTTTGGTGGCTTTTGCAGCAGTGGGCATCATCATCATAGGGTTATTACCTTTTTATGTCAGTTTTGTCCTGTTGATACCAAGTTCAAATAGAAGTATCGTCAGCGTCTACGTTGTTACCGTCAAGCAAAAAATCCTCAACGTACGTTTGTGTACGCCTGCGGTTTTTTACTTGCCAGTGCCTAGTATCCACCTAACGCTATGCCCATTTGAAATTGGCATGAGACCTGATAACAGAGTACACTTTGGTTCAGTTACTTTAAGAAGTTTAACACTATCCACTAGTATATCAGCAACTATTGATAATGCAACTAGTAAAATATTAAAAAAAACTTCCATCGTCCGTTTTTTAGTTTGAATAACTCCTCTTCTATACACTGTTAAATTTCATTGAAACACTTAAATTCTAGTGAGGAAAATTCACAAAAAAAATGGTTACGTAAAAGATATACAGTATACTATAGCACGATTTGCAGGAATTTCAAGTTAGTTTATATTAACAAACTAGGCGACAGAAAAAATCGAGTCATGCAAGAGGGCTATTTAATTAGTGTATTTTTTTAGGTAATTCACTTTAATAAAATAGCTTACAGTAGAAAGTGTACCAAAGCACCCGCCGTTTTGTCAA
>JAPLIO010000036.1 GCA_026389055.1 Candidatus Melainabacteria bacterium
CGATGCGTTCCGTCCACCGAAGGGGCAAAAAGAACATCCCCTCGTCCATGCCCGTAGTGGCATAGAGGGGTGGCTTTTTGGGGGTTGGGTAGGGGTTTACCCCTAAGTTTGTGGGGGGTGTCGGGGGGCTGTCAAACGACAGTCCCCTGACAAACCAACCAGCTAAAGACTGAAGCAACAATCGATGAAAGAACACGCTATTTAATCTTTGAATTGGTATCAACGTACATGTAAACCGATTAACCAGTTGTTCCCTTGGGGAATACAAAGGGGGCGGCGAGCAGCCCCTTTGTTTTGCGGGGGGGTATGGGGGGTGCCCAAATGGTACCCCCCATGAAGCCCTAGCCCGAAGCAATAATCTTCAGAATTCATAAAAAAACGTCAGGTGTTAAGTACATTCGTCCCTACAATTTAGAGGCTTTTATCAATCGGTCTGCAACCACACGCCCAGCCCTTAAGGCTCCGTTGATGGAAGCAGAATCCATGGCATCATTGGCTAAATCCACCTGCCATTGTTGTTGCCACGCAGAAACCGTTTCTACCGTTGCGGCTTGATGATCTCCAAATAAAACCGTTTCGCTAGGAATGGCTTGGTGTAGTTGAAACCCTTGAATAAACTGCCATCTATCCGTTACAGGCCCAAACCACTGTTTTAAGTTCGCTTTGGTTTGAAGAACCGCATCGGCTTCCGTCATAGGTTCATTCAACAAAGAAGGCTTGAGCGTAACGGAGCATAAATTACCCTCTTCAGGTGCGTAAGAAGGCGAAACTTCGGTTAAAAAACACAAATGCTGAATAACCCCAGACCCTTCAGCGTTTAGCACCAACAAGGGTTCTCGAACCGAAAGTGGAGGCTTATCTTTACAACTAAAATAAAGCGTCCAAGTAGCATTGTAGTTGATAGGGCAAGGTTGCCCCAATACCGAAGCCACTTGCGGTAAGCTCATCGCCAAAACAACGTGTTGGGCTTCAATTTGTTGCCCACTGCTAAGAGTAAGTGTTCTCGGTTGCGTTGAATTGGGCGAACTGCTTGGGGGGCTAAGATGAATTAAGCCTTGATTCAGCATGATATGGGTAGGATTTAAGTTGCTGGCTAATTGGTCTACAATGGCGTGCATCCCATTTTTAGGGATGCAAACATCGCCATTGGCAAAGGTTTTAAATGTATAAGCAAATTTTCTAACCGATGTAGAAAGTGCATCTTCCAAGAAAACACCGCCATAAAACGGACGAAAAAACGCATCAATATACCCTTGAGAAAACCCAAAGCGTTGCAAAAAAGCAAGCGTCGTTTCTTCGGGCAGGCTATAAATTTTCTTTTCACTGAGGTCTTTCAACTTGTTTTTTAGCGAAAGTGTTAGCAGTTTATCTTTCAAACTACCAATAGGCGAATACAGGGCGAATAAATACATCCCCCTATCCCTCTGAGGGTCTCCTACTTTGTTAAATGTGCCGTTATGCCGAATAACCGCACCGGGGTAGAAGGGCTGTAGGTCTAGGGCGTCAAAATCCAACACGGCTTTAGCTTCTTCATAAGCCGTATTAAGGGCTTGAAAGCCGTGGTCTAGCAAAAAGCCTTCTGCATGATGCGTGGTTTGTACCCGCCCGCCCAGTTTGTTGGAAGCTTCTATCAGCAGGTAAGCACCGCCGACAATAACAACAGACGTTTTAAGTATGGGTCGGTTAGGGGTATTAAAAGAATGCAAGATAACCATCAGCATTATAATTCCACTGGCGAAGTCTAGTTGTAAAGGGGAGAGGTTAAGCACCATGGGGCAGTTACCGTAATAAGCCGTTTGCGGCAGCAATACCAGACAAATAAGCCGTTTCAATTTTGGCGTAATTGCCAAAGGCATCACCCGCCAAAAAGCAAGGGGGCAAGCCTTTCAAGGCAACGGTCGGCATGGCTTCTAACGATTGACTTAATAACGAATACTTCCACCGATGATATTGAGTTGTATCAATGGTTTCAGCCGTAATCAGGGGTTTCAAGGGAAGGGGTAAAGCATCTAACAACAAGGGTAAAATGGTTTCAGGGGGTGCCTCCCAGTAGGTTCTACTGAAAGAAGGGGAAGCGTGTAAGGTAAAAGCAGGCGGTGTAAAGGGTGGTTGCGGTTTGGTGTGGTTGGCACCTACCCAAGCCAAGGCGGATTCAGGGTCTCTGGCTTTATAGCCTACGGCTAGTGCGTTGAGCACATCTGCAGGAATCGCCTCTGGTTTTAAGGCTATCATCAACGCTAAACAGGGTTCATAAATAACGGCACTTAATTGGGCTGCTTGCTGATGACTTAACGAAAGATGGCTATTTTCTAGCAGTTCCAACGTTTGAGGCACTGGGCTTGTTATAATTAACGCTTTTGCTTTGAATAAATTGCCCTGCTCGTCCACCGCTTCCCATTGATTGTTAATTGAAGCCACGGCAAAAGCTCCATTGGGCGTGCTAATTTCGTTACTGCGGTACTCATTTCGGTTATTTACTGAGTGTAAACGCCCTAATTCCGTTCCTCGTGCCTCATTATCCCATCCCACTGAAACCTTTGCCGTGGCTTCAATGGAATTTAACCGCACAATACGCGTACTGGTTTTAATTGCCAAATTTTTGGCTAACTGTTTTGGTAAGCTGTTCATGCCATTGCCAACAGGAATATACCGTTTTCGTTGCGGATTGGTAGGGGCTTCAGGTAGCAAGATATCGCCATCAAACCACATTAATTGTTCAAACCACGCCCGAACGACGCCTTCCGCTTCCCAGTTTTGCACAACGGTAGTGAATTCGGGGCTATTGGTGGTGAAGTATTGGGCTCCGTGGTCAAACCATGCTCCGTTGGCGAAACGACGGGTGGAAAGCCTACCACCCACGCCTCTGCCTTTGTCGACGAGTTGAACACTTCTCCCTGCTTGTTGAAGCACATTACCTGCTGCTAACCCCGCTATGCCCGCCCCAATAATAAGCACATCGGTTGTTGTTGGGGTGGTACTAGGTAAAGAGGTTTGTAGAGTCATGGTTTAACGCTTTTTCTATATTCTTCAAGAAGGGAGTCATCAGTTTCTATCGTAACACAGTTAGTTCGGTCTGTTTATTGATAAAAGTGGGTTAACTTAACGCCTGACAAAAAAGCTGAACGGTCAATTTTTGCTAGACTTTACTGAAATTGTTGGTTTCAAACCGTATGCAGTTGGAGATAGGCTGGTGCGAGCGTAGCGAAGCAGAGCAATTAGGAAGCCTCTAGCTTCCGCTCAAGCCTATCTTATA
Organism: Candidatus Melainabacteria bacterium; assembly: GCA_026389055.1. Classification (GTDB taxonomy): domain Bacteria; phylum Cyanobacteriota; class Vampirovibrionia; order Vampirovibrionales; family JAJTHC01; genus JACEUU01. The sequence goes on from JAPLIO010000036.1 coordinate 3,254, forward strand.
CCAATTGACATATTAAATAGCGTATAGCCTTCTCTATGTAGGGGTGCGATTTATCGCATCCGTTTGGGGATTGTGGAGCGGACGTGATGAATCACGCCCCTACAAAAACACGCTATTTAATATGTCAATTGGTATTCTTTGTTTTACGGGGGGTGTGGGGGGTGGTTAAACACCACCCCCCATGAAGCCCTAGCCCGAAGCAATAACCTTTCGCATTCATCAAGAAAAAACGGCAGATGCTAAAATGCGGTAGCAGTTGCTATTTGTAAAATATCTCCCTTTTCGGTACAATAAAACAATGACTACCCTCTTTCCCCTACCAGAAAATTCAACCCCTACCCCAAGCCATGCTATGCCAGAGGCTTATTTGCCGTTGTATCGCAAATATCGCCCTCAAGCCCTCAACCAGCTAGTAGGGCAAGAAGCAATGGCACAGGCACTTTCCAACGCTATTAGCCTAAACCAAGTTAGCCACGCTTACTTGTTGACAGGTCCTCGGGGGACGGGGAAAACTTCTACCGCTCGGATTTTTGCGAAATCGCTCAATTGCGTAGAAGGCCCCACGGCAACCCCTTGCCAAGTGTGCGATGCCTGCTTGAATATCACCGCAGGTAACGGGCTGGATGTGATTGAATTTGATGCCGCTTCCAATAACGGTGTAGAACAGGCTCGGGAATTGATAGAATCCTGCCAGTTTGCCCCTATTGCGGGCAGATATAAAATTTATATTATTGATGAAGTGCATATGCTTTCAAAAGCAGCCTTTAATGCCTTGCTAAAAACGTTGGAAGAACCACCCCCTAACGTCATCTTCATTTTTGCCACAACCGAAGCCCATAGGGTGCTACCCACCATTCTTTCACGGTGCCAGCGGTTTGATTTCAAACGGATTGCCTTGGCAGTCATCCATAAGCATTTGCAGTGGGTTTGCGAACAAGAACAGCTTTCTATTGCGGATGATGCTCTGCTCTTTATCGCCCGAAGTGCCAAAGGTGGCATGAGAGACGCTCTTTCCATGTTAGACCAAACTGCGGTTTTAGCTCGGTCTGAAGCCCATGCGGGGCAACCGTTAGCCTTGGAAACGTTGGTCGCTTTTTTGGGGTATTTGTCCGAAGATAAGCTGGTGGCGTTGCTTTCATCCGTTGCTAAAAAAGAAGGTATGGTGGTGCTAGAAACGTTGCACGCCATTTTGCAACAAGGGGTCGATGCCTTTCAAATTGTGAAGCAATTGCTTCAGGTGTTTCGGCAATTGTTGTTGCTATTAACCACGAACACTCAGAAATCGCCCACAAACACCGAAGAATTACTGTCGTTTTTAGATTGTTCTTCGATGGTGCTGGAAGGCTTGCAACAGGTTAAAACGGCGTTTTCACCCGAAGAAATTCCGCAATTATTACGGCAATTTCAAGCCATGGAAGCTGATATGCGACACGCTTCCGACCCTTCAGGTGTGTTGGAACTGGGCTTGCTTTCACTCACGTTCAGAGAAAAAACGGCTTCGGTTGAAGGCTTACAAAATAGGCTAGCGGAATTGGAATCCGCACTGAGCCAATTGCAACATCAGCTGGCTTCAGGCGGAGGATTTGTGCCTTCTGCTGTGGCTCCTCCACCCGCTATGGTTGAGGCAAAACCCGCTTATTCTTACAGTGCTTCAGGTAGCGGAGCCATGCCCCCGCCTATGGGTGGTGGTATGCCGAACCCACCCGCTTCAATGCCTGCCCCCGTTGTGGCATCGGTAAATCAACCGAAGGTTGCTTCCTCATCCCCAACCCCTATGCCAACACAAGGCGGTGGCGATTTAGGCTTGTTGACGCAACAAATTACAGGTGCCATCAAAAGCCTTGGTGCCAAAGCGTTGTTTAATCAGCACGCCCAATTGATTTCTTCCGATGCTGGGAAATTAGTGTTTGGTGTGAGCAGTGCGGCTATTTTAACCACCATTCAAACGCCAGATAAACTCATCCACATTAAGAAAGCAGCTGAACTGGTGTTTAATCATCCTGTAAGCATTGCCTTCACAACGGATAAAACCCTTGTTAAAGTGGTAGAACCGCCAGTAAAAACAGTCGCACCCACCAAGCCCGTTGCATCGCCCCAACCTGAACCCTTGCCAGCTAAACAGGCTTCGTTTGAAACGTTAGACGCTATCCCTTTTGAGGAAACGCCATCGCCAGTTTCCGCTCCTCCTCCCCCTAAAGTGGTTACGCCTTCTCGTCCGCCAGCTAATGGCATGCCTGCTCCCTTGGGTTCAGGTTCAACTTCAACGACCCCACCGCCAGTCGCCAAAAAATGGAGCCCTAATGAAAATGATGATGACGATTTGCCTACGCATCCTGATGATGAGGGTGATTTGTGGGGAGAAGCCGATGAGGCGTTCCTTACTGGTAAGCCTGCTGAAACGTTAGTAGAAGACCTTCAACCCCCTGCGGCTGGATATGATGCTACGGCTAGAGGCGATGCCAATGATCCGCAAGCGTGGGATGAATCCGTCGGGTTTGCAAAAAAATTGCTTAACGGTAAGGTCTTGGATTAACAGTTGGTTTGCTTGTAGCAATTCAATCATTAAATAGCGTGTTTTGTCATTCTGAACGAACGTGAAGAATCCCCTTAGACAAACACAGGAGATGTTTCGCATTCGCTCAACATGACGCTATTTAATCGGTCAAATGGTATAAAGAGGCATTATAGGGGCAGATTACATCCGCCCTACGAAGTAAAAAGTCGGATAATTATTTAAAAGATTTTATTTAAACTAACCTTGATTGTTGTCCCGCTAATCATGCTGATGCAGAATAAAAGGATAGGGTCAAATAAACATGAATAGGAGCCTAAAAATCTATTTTTGCAACTGGCTTTAAAGGCTAAAAGGCTTTATTGGCAATCGTTTTCGCCTATTTTAAGCTTTTCTTAAACCCTCAATTTGAAAATTGTCCCTTTATTCTGCATTGGGATGATTATTGGGACAATCGATGATAGAACACGATAGGTAATGGTTTAATTGGCACTAGTCGTTTCGGTCAGATTTTTTTTCGTGCTTGGGTAGCGTTTCTGGGGCAAACAACCAATCCGTAAAATCAAACACCACAGGCTGAACATCTTTGGGTAAGGTAGGCACAAAAGCTTCTGCCAGTTGGTCTCCAAAAGTAATACCCATGTTTAAAACAGGGTTCGCCGATGCCTTTTTCAACCATTTTTTCTTGGCTTTATTGGGGTCTTTCACCACCGCTTCTGTTTCATCTAAAAATTTATCTAAATCTTCCTTACCCTCTGGTACGGCTTTTACGTAGGCATCCACTGCTTCTTCGGCTAATTTGGCGGCTTTGTGTTTCAGTTCTAACACGTCGGCAACATCTGCTTTTTTGATGGATTTACTGGGTTGTTCAGCCTGTTCACCTTTGGCTTGTTTCGCAAAAAAGTGAGTGGGGCGGTAAGAAGAGGGTGTGGCTATGGGGGGATTGAGGGACATCATCGGTTTAAAATCACCTTGCTTAAGATAAAGAGAGTCTACCTTATGATAAAACAGCCTAAAACTTATTTTGTGTTATACCAATTCAATCATTAATTGTCTTTTTCTCTCATCGATTGTAGTTTCTAGCTTTAGCTGGCTGGTTTGTCAGGGGGCTGCTGTTTGGCAGCCCCCCGACACCCCCCGCAAATTCAGGGGGTACCCCCCTAAAATCCCCCCAAAAAGCCACCCGCCTATGCCACCAGACGGGCATTGACGGCGGGATGTTCTTTTTGCCCCTTCGGTGGACGGAACGCATCGGCGACTGCAGGGCAAACGCGATGGTCGTTCCTATTGGCTGGGTACAGCATTCAATCTGCTAATTGGTATTAGCTAGAGCTTTCGTGAACGGTTAAAAACCACGTTTCCAACAGCAGTAACCGTTCAGGGTTATGCAAATACCACCACCCCACCAACGCTTCAAACCCGGTCGATTGCCTATAAAGCCCCTGTTGCTTGCGTCTGCTTTGCGTAACAGGCATATTGCGTGCC
>JAPLIO010000129.1 GCA_026389055.1 Candidatus Melainabacteria bacterium
GCCTTTAATTCAGGGTCATCATAGATAGGCGGTACATTAGGCAATAGCAGTTCTACGCATAGTAGCCCGAATTGGTCTAAGGTGGGTGGGGCGTGCGGTGGCGGAGGCGGGAGCGGCGGAGCCTCTTTTTGTGCTGAAAATTGGCTAACATGGGTGGGGAAGCCTGAAAATGAAGTAGCTAAAACCGAAGACGAGGAAGGGGGTGGCGGTAATGGTGTTCCCATGCGGTGAACTCCTTTTATTAAAAATGTAACAGAAAATAGCAAACGGGTTTAATAAATTAAACCCCTACGATTTTGTAGGGGCGTGATTTATCACGTCCGCAACGATTCTCTTGAAGCAGAATAAATACAGATACTCTTTATTCTACACCCTAGCTGGCTGTTGAGACTAGCAGTTTCGCTTGTTGATGGGCGTGTTGCTCCCAATAATCCTCTAATGGGGGGAGGGCTTGCCCTAGTTGTGCCACCCCATATTTACGCTGAAGGGCTTGCAATAGTAGGGCATCTGCCAAGGCGGGGTTTTTAGGTAGCAATGGCCCATGCAGATAAGTACCCACGAAGTTTTCGTGCCAAACGCCTTCGTGTTTATCGTCTCCGTTATTGCCCTGCCCAACGGTTACGTTGCCTAGTGGGGTAACGCCTTTCCCCAAAAAGGTGCGACCGCTATGGTTTTCAAATCCTACTAGCGTTTCCCCTGAAGGCAATTGGCAAAGCACATTGCCAATCATGCGTTTGTTGCCGGCTTCGGTGTAAGCGTCAATTAGGCTTAAACCTTTGAGGGGCTTGCCTTCGTGGGGTTTGTAGTAATGCCCCAGTAATTGGTAGCCTCCGCAAATGGTGAGGAAGAGGGCTTTTTCATCGGCTAGTTTACGAAGATAGTTGGCTTTGTGTTGGTGCAGGTCTGCTTCTATGGCTATTTGTTGGGTATCTTGCCCGCCGCCCATGAAGAAGAGGTCTACTTCGGGTAGATTTTGGGGCAGGGTTCCTAGGGGGATGGGGAGGATGTTGAGTTGCCAGCCTCTCCATGCCATGCGTTGTTTTAGGGCAAGCACGTTGCCTCTATCCCCATACAGGTTCATTTCTTGGGGGTACAGATGGGCAAGCGTCAGGGTGTAGGGGGTGGTGGCTGTCATTATTGGGTGGGGCTTTCAACACGCTTAAATGTGGTTTGTTTGCAATTTTTGTAGCGATGCCGTCAATGTTTGCAGGCATCGTTTAAGGTGGGTCGTGCTAATTTGCATGGATTGATACCTTTTTTCTGTAAAATTGTAGTGTGTAGCAATCTGATCTACAACACATTACTTTTACCTATATTACAAGTCATACAGAGAGTTTGTAAATTCTTTTCTATTGTTTCTCCACCTTTGGAATAAGGAATAACATGGTCAACGTGAAGCACAACGTCGGAATTCTTTGCAGGGGAAGTTCCGCACATTTTGCAGATGCAATTATCTCGGATTAAAATTTTGGCTCTTAATCTCAAGTTAATATCTCTTCCAGTTTTGTGTTTGTTATCAAATTTAGAGCTATTATTTTGTAATAGTTGTTTTTCATTTGCAAATTCAACGAAAGCCTCCAAAGCCGACAACCAAGAACCGAAACGACGAACATAAGGATTTTGGCTTATACAGGAAGGAGGTTTTGAAAGTTGAGATCTTCGAGGCTGTCTGCCTGAATGCTCCCATAACACTAAAATATTTTTAAAGAGTTCCTCATCTGAGTAGTTAGATATATTAGAAACTTCCAGTTTAGCTAATTCAAGGGCTTTATTCCAAGTTTGAAAACGTCTTAATACAGTAGATGCGTTAAAACTTCCATGCTCATTATAAATTTTTTGAGTTGCTTTTAGTGTTCCGACAAAATCGCTGACTTTTTTTAGATCATCTAAAAGTTCTTGATCTGTAACTGGACTATTAGGTGAACGAGAAAATGCAAAAAATTGTTTATTCATTGTTCTGCAAATCGACCTCGGCTATGGCGGATTCTTTGCCTAGCTGTTTGGTTTCTTTTTTGAGTTGCTTTTCCAGCTGTTGAATATCCTTTTCCGCAGGCAGTTCTTCAGGACGAATGCCCCTGTTGAGCAACAACTTCCGAACATCCTTATTATTCTTAACGTGTTCGGTGGTAATGCCTGTTTCAGATTGTAAATTTTCTTTTTTCACATTAAACGCTGTAATTTCATTGGCAAAATCTTTCGCTTTAATGGTAATGGCGGGCAAGAAATCCGCCAAAGACCGTTTCTCTGCAATGCTTAGCTTCTTTTTCATTTCCGCCGTGGAATAGCCACCAAACAAAGTTTTATCGCCCTTACTTTTAATTCTACTGACGGATTCGCCCGTTTGCCCGTGCTGAAATAACACACTAGCCAACTGCTTTTCAGATTCTTTTAGCTGATTTCTAGCTTGTAGGCGTTCAAATTCATCCATGCGTTTTTCAATCAGTTCAAACGCTCTGGTTTTTGTAGCGAAATAGGTCATTGCAAACGCAATTTCTTCTTTTTTAGGGTCGCCATTTTGAGCA
>JAPLIO010000152.1 GCA_026389055.1 Candidatus Melainabacteria bacterium
GGAAATAGGCTGGTGCGAGCGTAGCGAAGCAGGGCAATTAGGGAGCCTCTAGCTTCCGCCCAAGCCTGTTTTCAACGTACACGAAAGCCAATTAACCAGTTGTTCCCCTAGGGATTATTAAGGGGGCGGCGAGCAGCCCCTTAATTTTGCGGGGGGTTTGGGGGGTGCCCAAATGGCACCCCCCATGAAGCCCTAGCCCGAAGCGATTAACCTCCCCTACTTTTGAAAGGTACTCCACTATGCAACCCGACCCACTTATTTTAGGCGACGAACGCTTTTACCAGCACTTGCCCTTTCAATTCAACCACGCTCTGCTAAAAGATAACGGTGCCAGCCTTCCCCGTTTAACGGAAGATTGGGTGGTGCAGGTTATTCACACAGCAACCGCCGTTTTACAGATAAAATTTATTGAAGACTTTCGAATTTCTGGTTGTTTGAACCCAAACTATCACCCCGTACCCTTATCTAAACAAATAAAAGAAGCTTGGCACGCCTATACGCAAGAAGGCAGTACGCAGGCTTTTGAGGGGTTACCTGCAGATTTTACAACATCGCCTTCGGGTTTAGCTAGCGATGTTCCGCACCCCACAAGTTTTCAATTAGCTATTTGGCAAGCGGTTAGGGGTATTTCCTTTGGGCGAACTACTACCTATGGGCAATTGGCAGAACAAATAGGCAAGGCTCCCATTGCCAGTAGGGGCGTAGGCGGAGCGGTGGGTAGAAATCCTGTACCGCTATTGATACCGTGCCATCGGGTTGTACCCAAAAACGGAACAATGACTTACTACTGTCAATCTTCCCGTTTCATGGAAATTAAGGGGTTTTTGCTAAACTGGGAAGCGTCTCATACCAATTAGCCGTTAGAATAGCGTAAGAATTGAAACCAGCCAACTAAAGAAGGAAACAGCAATCGATGTGAGAACACGAGAGTTAATCGTTTAATTGGTATCAAACAAAAAAGGTCAGGTACTAAGGTTTTCCAATGATTTTTTTCAACTTCACAATAACTTCGTGGTAGAATAAAAGTCAATATTGCCGTTGAACCCATACAACTACCGTATTCGGTTTTTTTCAAAATAAAAAAAGAGAGCCTTTGCACCATGATGGTTTCCGTTGCTACTGTTACTAAGCTCAAAAAAGCTACTCAAACAAACCCTTTATTTGATGCCTTAGATACCCTAAGCCAAACCCTACTAACCCAATTCACCCAAGGGCTAAAAACAGGCGGGCTACAATACAGAGGCAGAAATCTTCGCCTGGCCGTTGCCTATTCAGGCGGGGTAGATTCCACCGCCTTACTACAACTGGCTTGCCTGTTCAGAGACGTTTACGGTGCCACTCTCGTAGCCATTTATTACGACCACGGCTGGAGAGGGTCTCCGCCCCCTGAACTGCCCCGTCTTCAAAAAAACTGTTTGCGTTTAAGAGTGCCTTTAGTGGTTGTACCGCCTTGCGTTGGTTTAACTCAATCAGAAGAATCGGCCCGCATTCATCGGTATGATAAACTGCTTTCTGTTGCCCAACAATTCAAGGCAGATGCCCTCATTACAGGGCACCATGAAGGCGACCAAATTGAAACGTTGCTATTTCGGTTATTGCGGGGTACAGGGCTTGAAGGCTTAGGGGGTATTCAACCGAGAATGCACTTTGATTCACTGAATAAACCCACCACTGAAGCAAATCTCACCAAGAAATCGGGTATTCCTGTGGTTCGCCCTTTATTAAATGCTCAAAAAAGCCAGCTAGAAACCTTCTGTACTTCGCATGAACTACAAACCTTTGCAGACCCTACCAACAGTAGCCCCAAATATGCCCGTAACGCTATTCGCAAAGATTTAGTACCCTTGCTTGAAACGCTGATGCCACAATTTCGGCAAGCCCTTTTGCGTTTATCTGATTTAAGCCGTAGCGATGCAGAAATTCTTCAACTGGTGGATGAGCAACAGTGGCAACAATTGGTACTACCAACGGCTACTAAAACTTATCATCAATTGGGCGAAAACCTGAATTTAAGCTATTTTTCCCAATTAAATACGGCTTACCAACGGCGGTTATTATACAAATTTTTATCGTTGTGGGATATTGAACCTTCTTATACGCTGGTTCAACAATTGTTAGATTTTTTAATCGCCACGCCTTCCAAAAAACGCCCGCTTCAGCGGTGGTCGTTAGGGGTATTGCAGCAAACTTCGTCAGAATCGGCGGTTAGCCGTCGATTTTTGGTGCGGTCGGCTACAGCGTTTTGGGTTGAGGTGCTTCCGCCAGATTCGGCGGAAAATCCGACGTTGTTAGAAGCCCTTCCTGCCCCTACTTCGGGCGGATTAATTAGCTTGCCTTGGGATGAAACCAAAGGCGTTAGAATGATGCCTTGGCCTAAGCGGGCAGGCTTATTTGATGTTCGGCAATTACCCAACCCGAAAGCACTGGAAGTTTATGTAAACACTCAAGCTTTTGAGGGTAAAGCCCTTGTGGTTAGAACTCGTCGGGCGGGTGATTGGATTACCCCGCTAGGCATGGCGGGTAAACGCATGAAGTTGAAAGATTATTTCATTCAACAAGGCATTGCCCAACCTTTAAGAAAAACGTGGGTATTAGTGGCGGTTGAAGCCACGGGCGAAGTGCTTTGGGTGCCTGAAGTAGGTATTAGCCAAGCCCTTCAAGTTTCGCCTAAAAACCCGCCTTCCCATAGCTGGATGATTGGCAACATGGCAGACCTTGAACAGTTGAAAACGCTCAAATTCTTGTTTGAAGAATTAAGTAATGCGGTTACTGCGGAAGCGGAAGCCACAGAATCTGCTGAAGAAACAGAATCCGCCACGCATTCACCTGAGGAAGACACTGAAAGCACGGTCAATGCTGAGGCAGCGGAAGCATCAAACACGCTTTCTGCTACGAAGGCTTCTTATGACTCTTCGGGTGCCAAGCCACCTTGGGGGAAAACAGAAGTGGCTTTGGAGGCAGAAGCCAGAGCCTTTTTAGAAGAAGAAACCGATGCAGATGCAACACTAACAGACAAACCTTTTATCGAACGGCGGAAAAATCCGAACAGGTATGGTAAGTTGGATGAAACTTCGTTTGAACTAGATGAAGAAACGGATGAAGAAGACGCCTTTTAACCCAGCTTTTGGCGGACTTGAATCTCGAAACATTGGAGTGTTTTTTAACTATGGCTACACACTTTTTTACATCGCATTTGCTTCGCCTTACCGTAGTGGTTGGGCTACTAGGCAGTTTTGCTTTGATTGGGGTTGTACCGCTTCCCACTGCCGTTGCTGCGAAAGCATCTAACAGTGTTAGCGTGAAAGAAGTTGGTGATAATGCCGTACAGGCAACCTTACTAGTTGAAAGACCTGTTGCCCAAGTGTATGATGTGATTCGGCAAACGGAAAAAATACTAGCCAAAGACCCTACGTTTGAATCCGTTGTGGTTACCAAACGCATGGGTGCCCATTCGGAACTGGTGAAGTATCGTCAAAAAGTTTCGCCCTTTTTGCCCGTCTATGTTTATACCAGCCAAGTGGATTATACCCTTAACAAGGGAAGCCGATTTCACCGTGTGAGCGGTAGTTTTAAATCGATGGATGGTAGTTGCCAGCTGGTTGCTACGGATAACCCCAATCAAACCAAAATTGTTTATACCTTAAAAGTAGCGTTAGATGTGCCATTGCCACAAGCCATTATTAACCACTTATTAAAGCATGATTTACCACGGTCGCTTAACCTGATGAAGGCGGCGGTTTATCAGCAGTATCCATCACCGATTAAAGTGGCTACGGAGAAAAAATAACTGTGCAGCACCACGTTTCATTAGCGTTAATTTTATTGGTTACGTTTGTTTGTTTAATTGCCATGGAAGTAACGTATCCGACGTTCTCATTTCTGTTACTAACCATTGCCTTCATGGTCTTGTACGTTATGTTTTTGACGGTCGTACTGGTTGTTAAACGCTACAGAGCCAAGAAAAAAGGCATTAACTTAGAAGCCCCATTGGAAGGCGTTGAAGTGGCGGAACTGGCTCCGTTTGTTTCGGTGGTGATTCCTGCCCATAATGAAGCCAGCGTGATTGAGGCTTCTGTACTGGCTTTGCTAGAACAAACTTACCCTAACTTTGAAATTTTGGTGATGGATGACCGCAGTACGGATGGTACGGCTGAAGTATTAGCCGAACTTAAAGCAAAACTAGAAGCCCAAGCAACGGAAACAACCATATCATTTTCGTTCCACACCCGCCCTTCAGCTGCCAGACCAGGGAAATCCGCCGTACTTAATGATGCGTTGGCTCTCACTCGGGGGGAATATCTGTTAATTTTTGATGCAGATGCTCGGGTGGCAAGCACCTACATCGCCAATTTAGTGCCTTATTTGGAACCAGATAATGTGGTTGCCGTGCAATCTCGAAAAATGATTTTACACCACGAAAATAGCCTGCTACTAAAATGCCAACAATGGGAATATACCTTTGATGCCCACCTGCAACGGTGCAGAGATTTAGCGGGTTCTGCCGTGGAACTTCGGGGTAACGGGCAAATGGTGAAACGCTCCGCTGTAGTAGCCGTAGGTGGCTGGAATGAAGCCTCTATTACGGATGATTTAGATTTATCCACTCGGTTTCACTTGGCAGGCTTTTTAATTCGGTTTTCGGCTTCCGTTCAAGTATGGGAAGAAGGTGTTTTAGCTTTTTGGTCGCTTATTAAACAACGGTGCCGTTGGGCAGAAGGCTCTTTACGCCGATATTTGGATTTTGGTGGCGATATTTTGAATAATCGCTCCGTTATGTTGCGAACTCGGGCAGATATGTTTGCCTATTGGGTCAACTTTTTGTTTCCGTTGATTGTAGCGGCAGAATATATTGTGGTTGGCGTTAGTACCTTGCTGGGGAAGGCCACGTTGCAACATCAGCTTATTTCGGTGGGCATTTTACCCTTATTTGTGGCTTCTTTTATTCCCACCATTTACGTTTCGCTTCGCAGATTTGGGGGCTTTAGCCGATTAGAATCGTTTAAAGGGTCGTTTTTAACAGGGCTATTTATGGTGGGCGTTTGGATACCTGTGGTTTTCTTTGTGTTTGCCAAAGTATTACTGAAACCGAATGCTGCCTTTCATTGGGAAAAAACCGAACATGGCGTTGCTAACCAAGCCACGGATGAGCGGGATGAACTACCCTTAACGCAAGAACCCAATACAGCCGAACTAACGACCATGACTTCTTAAACCCAACTATGACTATGACGATTTTCATAGACTAATAGCTTTGTTTTCCTCAAGATGTTACGATAAGAATCAAACAGCCACACGCTATTTAAATGACGGATCTAATAACCGTCTCAACTATCTATATTTTAAGCTAGGAGCCTCTACTGGTTATGATGATGACAACAACGACAACCCATCCTACTGAAGCCACTTGCCAAACACCCACCACGCTGGTTGATGGCGTTGAATTTCGCAAACAACACCAAGGGCTATTTAACATTCAAGTAAAAACCCCTGTCAAAGACAAAGAAATGTTAGCCGTTGTTTACACCCCAGGGGTTGCAAAACCGTGCTTGGAAATTCAAAAAGACGTGTTGGTTTCATTTGACTATACCATGCGGGGCAACACCATTGCCGTGGTTTCTGATGGGTCTAGCGTATACGGGTTGGGCAATGCTGGGGCAGCGGCCTCTATCCCCATGTTGGAATCTAAAAGTATCTTGCACAAAAAACTAGCAGGCATTGATGCCGTTCCCCTTGCCATTGACGCCCAAAACGTCGACCATTTTGTGGAAGTGGTTCGTCAGCTTTCCCCCACCTTTGGCGGGTTTCATTTAGATGGGATTGTGGCTCCGCAATGCTATGAAGTAGAAGAAAAACTCAAAAGAGCCTTACGCTTACCCGTTATGCATGGCGAACATAGCACGGCGGTAGTGGTAGGTGCTGCCCTACTAAACGCTTTAAAAGTAGTAGGCAAACGCCTACAAGATACAACCATTGTATTGCATGGGGCTGGCACTTCAGGGATTGGGACTGCACGGTTATTGTTGCAAATGGGCGTGAAAGAATTGCGAATTTGCGATAAAACCGCTCGTATTGCCGAAGACCGCCTACAGGATATGAACTGGTTGAAATCTGAATTAGCCAGAAAAACGAACCCCAACAACATTAAAGCAACGCTGGAAGAATCCCTCCAAGGGGCAGATGTTTATATTGGGTATCAAGATGGTGTTTCCCTCAAGCCCGAAACCATCAAGGGCATGGCGGAAAATGCGATTGTCTTTGCGTTTTCCTTACCGCAACCTGAAATTTCTTACGAAACCGCCAAACAAGCTGGCGTTGCCGTTTACGCTTCCCAACAAGCCAACTGCCCCAATCACTTGAACGTAGCAATGGCTTACCCTGGTATCTTCCGTGGGGCGTTGGATGTTAAGGCCACCTGCATTAACAAACAGATGCTAGTAGCAGCTACCTTGGCTTTAGCAGGCATGGTTGAAGAATCTGCCCTTTCTACTACCCACATTGCCCCTTCTATGTTGAACGAACCCGTAGCGGCTTCTGTTGCCAGAGCAGTCGCCATGGCAGCAATGGAAACAGGGGTGGCTCAAACGCTAGTTTCGCCCCAATCAATTGAAAAAAATGTGATTCGTTTTCTAGCTGAAGGGTCTGCTGCTTGGGTGAAACCTGAAAGCACCGAAAAAACCTATGCTGCTATGACCACCGACGAAAAAGCGATGGAATTGCGTCGGCGGTATCAAGGCGTGATTGAAACAGATACGCCCGTACCCATGTCTAACAAAAGCGTTTTTGAACAATTGCATTCCTTACCGAACGCCGTTCAAGCTTGCAAAGCCATTCAAGAAGATGTAGCTGAACTGTATAGCCTAACCTGCAAGAAAAACCTTGTGGCCGTTATTACCGATGGGTCTGCCGTGCTGGGGTTGGGTAACATTGGCCCAACTGCTGGTTTACCTGTTATGGAAGGTAAAAGCGTCCTGTTTAAAGCCTTTGGTGCGGTAGAAGCCTTCCCGATTTGTTTGCAATCTCAAAATACGGATGAATTGCTTTCCACCATTAAGGCGTTAACCCCTATTTTTGGTGGTATCAACTTGGAAGATATTACCGCCCCTCGGTGTTTTGAACTGGAAGAACGCCTGATTGCTGAAACGGATATCCCCATTTTTCACGACGATCAACACGGTACGGCAATTGTGGTAGTTGCGGCTATTTTAAACGCCGTGAAAGCCGTCAATAAACCGTTAGAAACCATTCGCATTGCCGTTAACGGAGCAGGTGCTTCTGCGTTGAGCGTTTCAAGGCTACTGCTTAAAGCGGGCGTGAAGGATATTATCATTTGCGATACGAAGGGTATCATCTACAAAGGTAGAACGGTTGGCATGAACCTTTTCAAAGAAAAAATTGCCGATTTAACCAATCTGTCGGGACTTCAAGGCTCGTTGCAAGATGCCGTTAAAGGGGCGGATGTCATTATTGGGCTTTCCGTACCGGGGGCGTTTACCCCTGAAATGATTAAAACCATGGCGAATGACCCCATTGTACTGGCCATGGCAAACCCGACCCCTGAAATTATGCCAGATGAAGCCCTCAAAGCAGGCGTTAGAATTATGGCAACAGGGCGGAGCGATTTCCCCAACCAAGTGAATAACTGCTTAGCCTTCCCTGGGTTATTCCGTGGGGCGTTGGATGTGCAGGCTACCGTTATTAACGACGAAATGAAGCTGGCTGCAGCAATAGCCATTGCAGGGGTTGTTACGGCTGAAGATATTGCCAATGGGGTGATTATTCCGCCTGTGTTTGATTATTCCGTACCGCCATTGGTGGCCAAAGCGGTTGCAAAATCTGCTATTGAAACGGGTGTAGCTAGAATTACGGCTGTTTCGCCAGAGGCTATTGCCAAAAAATTGGCAGATTTCCTAAAAGAAACTACCAGCGTTTAATAGTTATTATTTTTTAAAGACGGGCGAACACATTAGTTCGCGCGTCTTTAGATTTATGTAGGGGACGACCTCTGTGTCGTCCCCTACATAAATCTTTGCATTGGGTGGGCCTTTTAAAGAAACACGACAGTTAATCTCTCATACCCATTCACAGATTAAATAGCGTGTTCTTTCATCGATTGTTGTTTCAGTCTTTGGCTGGTTGGTTTGTTAGGGGGTGCCTGTTTGGGCACCCCCCAACAC